>CAKPHJ010000072.1 GCA_934157205.1 uncultured Clostridia bacterium | reverse complement strand
CATCCCTTGGAAATACCAAGATATATCAAAACACGTTGCTATGATTTCGATTAATAAAATTCTGTAATACATTTGATATTGCGTTCCATTTACATATATAAAATAATATATTACCATAGAAATTGACAATGTAATAAATCTTAATATTAATATTTCCCAAAATATTTTGCTGCTTTTATATTTATCTTCTTGAACATACGCTATTTCTCTTTGTGCATACATTGATATCCCTAAAGATCCAAATAATATAAAATATGTCACAATAGATAATGTATAACTATATATTCCTATATTTTCAGCTCCCAATACTCTTGATAAATATGGAGTTGTTATTATTGGCAATATTATTATTAATATCTGATACGCTAAATTATATATATAATTTTTTGTTATGCTTTTCTTAGCCATTTAATTCTCCTTTTACACATTCAAGTGCTTGCTCAATAACTTTATCCATATCATAATATTTGTATTGTCCAAGTCTTCCACCAAATACAATATTTTTATCTTTCTTTGAATATTCTTTATATTTTTCGTATAAAGAATTATTTTTTTCATTATTTATTGGATAATATGGTTCTTTTTCTTTTGTCCACTTATCTGGATATTCTTTTGTAATTACTGTTTTATCCTGTGTTCCATATTCAAAATGTTTGTGTTCTATTATTCTTGTATATGGAACCTCATACTCTGTATAATTCACCACTGCATTTCCTTGATAATTTGATTCATTTAAAATTTCTGTTTCAAATCTCAGACTTCTATATTCAAGTTCTCCAAACTTATAATCATAAAATTTGTCTATTGGACCTGTAAATATTATTTTATCTGCTATTTTTTCTAATTCTTCTCTATTATCAAAGAAATCACAGTTTAGCCTTACATCTATTCCATTTAGCATTGTATCAATTATTTGGGTATATCCTCCAATTGGGATCCCCTGATATTTATCATTAAAGTAGTTATTATCATATGTAAATCTTACAGGTAATCTTTTTATTATAAAGTTTGGTAATTCAGTTGCCTTTTGTCCCCATTGCTTTTCTGTATATCCTTTTACTAGTTTTTCATAAATTGTTCTTCCTACTAAACTTATAGCTTGTTCTTCTAAATTTTTAGGCTCTATTATTCCTGCTTCTTCTTTCTCTTTTTCAATTCTATTCTTTGCCTCTTTGGGTGTATACACATTCCATAGTTTACTAAACGTATTCATATTAAATGGTAGATTGTATAATTCTTCCTTATATCTTGCGATTGGAGAATTCGTGTATCTATTAAATTCAGTAAATTGGTTTATATAATTCCAAATTTCTTTACTGTTTGTGTGAAATATATGTGCTCCATATTTATGAACATTTATGTTTTCTATATTTTCAGTATATATATTTCCAGCTATATGTGAACGTTTATCTATTACTAAGCATTTTTTTCTTTTTTTATTTGCTTCATATGCAAATATTGATCCAAATAGGCCTGAACCAACAATTAAATAATCATATTTCATATCCATCTCTCCCTTACTTTACCATAAATATTAATACATATGTTTCCTATTTATTTC
>CAKPHJ010000071.1 GCA_934157205.1 uncultured Clostridia bacterium | reverse complement strand
TTCAGGGGGAGCTAGGGCAGTCCTTGAAATACTTTTAGATAAGTATATGAATCAGGGAATTACAGAGGTTGAAGATATTAAAGTCTTGTCGCTTTCGGATTTTGCTAATTACGGGAAACCTGCGAAAATTGTAAAATTATTTGGCGGAAAAGAAAAGTATGAGGAAGCTGTAAAAGAATTGGAAGAAAATATTTATGAAGCATAATGGAAGGAAATAGATGAATGGCTATACAATCAGGATTTATCAAAAAAATTAGAGATATTATGAGGATGGATGCTGGTATTAACGGCGATGCACAGCGTATTGAACAGATGGTGTGGATGCTCTTTTTAAAAGTATACGATGCTAAAGAAGATGATTGGGAGCTTAATGAGGATAGTTATGTATCTATTATACCAGAGAAATTACGATGGAGAAATTGGGCAAAAGCTGATCTGAATGGTCGTGCTATGACAGGGGATAAGTTACTTGATTTTATAAATAATATTCTTTTTCCAGTGCTAAAGGGACAGGATGTGAAGGAAGGAGATAAGGTTATTTATGAAGGAATTGAAGTTACGCCAAGTACGCCAGTAAAAAAGGCAATTGTTAAAACTACTTTCGAAGATGCTAACAATTATATGAAGGATGGAATATATCTTCGACAAGTTATTGATGTCATTGATGAAATTGAATTTGATGATGTAAAAGAAAGCCATGCATTTGGAACAGTATATGAGGAAATTCTTAAAGAATTACAATCAGCAGGGTCTTCTGGAGAATTCTATACACCTAGAGCAGTAACAGATTTTATGGCTGAGAAAGTAGAACCAAAGCTTGGAGAGAAAATGGCTGATTTTGCGTGTGGGACAGGTGGATTTATTACATCGTGGCTTGCTCAACTTTCCAAACAGGTGAAGGCAGCTACTGACCAGAAAAAAGTAGATGATAGCATTTATGGAATAGAGAAAAAGCCATTTCCGTATTTATTATGTGTGACAAATATGCTGCTTCATGATATTGAAGTTCCTAATATATATCATATGAATTCTCTTCGGCATAATGTACTTGATTATACGGAAAAAGATAAATTTGATGTTATTTTGATGAATCCTCCATATGGTGGACATGAAGATAAATCTATTCAAGGATTTTTTCCCGATGATTTGGCATCTTCTGAAACAGCAGATCTATTTATGTCAGTGATCATGTACAGACTCAGGAAGAATGGAAGAGCGGCTGTAGTATTACCGGATGGTTTTTTGTTTGGGACGGATAATACAAAGGTGGCAATTAAGAAGAAATTGATATCTGAATTCAATTTGCATACTGTAATACGTTTGCCGCATAGTGTTTTTGCACCGTATACATCAATTACCACTAATCTTTTATTTTTTAATAATACAGAGCCTACAAAAGAAATATGGTTTTATCGTTTAGATATGCCTGATGGGTATAAAAACTTTTCGAAAACAAAACCGATGACATTGGAACATTTTGCGCTAGCAAATGAGTGGTGGAGTGATCGAAAGGAAATTACAATTGATGGTTTTGATAAGGCGAAGAAGTATACAGTAGAAGATATTGTTGCAAGGAATTATAATATTGATCTTTGCGGATATCCCCACGATGAAGAAGAAATTCTGCCGCCCAAGGAGTTGATTCAGCAGTATCAGGAAAAGAGAGCAAGCTTGAATGCAGATATAGAC
>CAKPHJ010000070.1 GCA_934157205.1 uncultured Clostridia bacterium | reverse complement strand
ATATTAAATATTACGTATTTATCAGAATGGATTCTAAGCCATTTTTCTTTTATTAGACGTATAATTATCCATCTGAATTAACTACAATTAACTCCCCTTTTTTATAAAAAATTAAAGTAGGGGGAATAAATAGAAAAAATAGGGGAAATATATAAAAGAGGAGGATTTAATTATGTCTAAAAAGAAAACAAATAGTTCAATTAAATGTAGTGTAGATAATTGCAAACACCAAGATAGTGCTAAATGTGAATGTGAATTAGATGAAATAGAAGTTGTATGTAGTTGTGATGAAGACGATTGTACATGTCCTAGCGATACTGCATGTGGTAGTTATGAATGTGCTGAAGAAGAATCAGAAGATGACGAAGACATGGAAGATGAATCTGAAACTGATGATGAATAACAAAAAAGAGCAGGTGCCCTCTCCTACTCTTTTTTGTTTTAGTTTAAATTTTCTAAGATACTTTGCCCTATTTCAGGTTCTTTAATATCAAAATTATCAGCTATTGTTGCTCCTATAGCAGCTAATGTATTTAATTCTGGTAATCTTTTAGGATCAGTAAAGGCTCTACTATATAATATAACTGGTACATTTTCTCTTGTGTGATCACAACCATCAAAGGTTGGATCGTTACCATGGTCAGCAGTTATAATTAGTAAATCATCTAATTCTAATTTATTTAATATCATAGGCATTTCAACGTCTAATTCTTCTAATGCTTTAGCATATCCATCTACATCTCTTGTATGACCATATAGACTATCAAAATCAGCTAAATTAACCATACATAATCCTGTAAAACTTTTATCCATGATATCGGTTAACTTATTGATGGCTTCCATATTGTTAGAAGCTTTAATACTTTTATTTATACCAGTACCATCAAATATATCATTGATTTTACCAATAGCTATTACATTATAATTATTTTCTGAAAGTTCATCTAAGATAGTTGTTTTAGGAGGTTTAACAGCATAATCTTTACGACCACTATTGGAAAAACGATAGTGACCTGCACTTCCTAAAAATGGTCTTGCGATTACCCTACCTACTCTCCAATCTTCTCTTAGTGTTATGGCTCTAATCTTTTCACAATATTCATATAGGCTAGAGACTGGAATAACGTCTTCATGGGCAGCTACTTGTAAATCAGAATCTGCTGATGTATAAACAATTAATGAACCATAATTTAGCTGTCTATCGCCTAATTCTTGAATTATAGAATCATTATTACAACATTTATTTCCAATTACTCTTCTACCAGTTATTTGTTCTATACCATCTAATAAATCAATAGGAAAACCATTATTAAAGGTTCTGAACTCTATATTGTTAGTAATTCCCATCATTTCATAATGACCATTTAATTTGTCTTTACCAGCATTATTAGGTCTTGCTATAGTATAATAAGCATCAACATTATCATTTTCATTCATATTTATTGTATCTAAAAAACCAATTTTCTTTAAGTTTGGTACAAATAAGTCACATTGTTCTTTTATATGCCCAAGAGTATTAGAACCAATATCTCCATATTTAGATGCATCACTTGCTTCTCCAACACCAACTGAGTCTAATACCATTAAAAAAATTCTTTTAAATTTCATTTATAACACCTCGTTAATTAATATAATATATTTTATCATAGTAGAGAGTTTATAGTCAAATAACAACACTTATAGTAATTAGTTTTTATGTTCT
>CAKPHJ010000069.1 GCA_934157205.1 uncultured Clostridia bacterium | reverse complement strand
TGATACTGATACAGAAGATAATGATGATGTAGATGATACAGCTGTTGATAATAACGAATCAGATGTTGATTCTGATACTGAAGATAGTGATGATATAGATGATACAACTGTTGATGATAGTGAATCGGATGTTGATACTGATACAGAAGATAATGATGATGTAGATGATACAACTACTGATGATAGTGAATCAGATGTTGATGCTGATACTGAAGATAGAGATGATCCAACTGTTGATGACAATGAGTCAGATGTTGATTCTGATACTGAAGATAGTGATGATATAGATGATACAACTGTTGATGACAATGAATTAGACGGTAATTCTAATACAGAAAATAATAATGATGATGATGAAACTGATACAACAGATAACGATAGTGAATCTGATGATAACCCTGATGCCGAAAATAGTGATGATGAGAGTGTTTCTGATGCAGAAGAATCTAATATGGATTTAACTGATGAAGATATTACTAATCCTGTTATATTTAATGCAACTAATACAATTAGAAAACTACTTGATGAAAATAGAAATCAACGTGAGGTTATTGATCATCAAGCAGATGAATTAGAAAATGTTAAATCTTCAAATGAAATTTTACTAGCTGATAATAATTCAAAAGAACAAGAACTTAGATCTTTAAGAAAATCTATGAGTCATTTTAGAGGACAAAATTCTTCTTTGACTAGGGAAAATACTAAATTAAAATCTATTAATGATAGACAAAAGGAAGTAATTGAAAACTTGAAACATCAAAATCAAGTTTTAAAAGAACAAGTTGCTGGTATTTCGGCTTTAGGAAGTTCTGTTGCTGAGGCTAATACTGTTATTGGAATTGATGATAATAGTAGTGATGATTCAATTACTTATGATACTGATTTGGGTTACTTAGGTGATTCTGATGATGTAGAAGATAAATAGGCAATCCTAATGGGTTGCTTTTTCTTTTAAAATTTAGTCTTTTGTGGTAAAATATGATTGTTTCAATAAACAACAAATTTTTGACACTTTGAGGTGTATTATTATAATGAGGTGATTTTGTGTTAGAAATAAAAAATATAAATGTAAGTGTTGCGGATTCTGATAAAAAGATTTTACATGACTTATCTTTGACTATACCTGATGGTGAAGTTCATGCTGTGATGGGACCAAATGGAACAGGTAAATCAACTTTATCAAAAACTATAATGGGTTATTATAAGTATGAACTTAATTCTGGTGAAATTATATTTGATGGTAAGGTTCTTAATGATTTAGAGGTTAATGAACGAGCTAAATTAGGTATCTTCTTAGCAATGCAAGATCCAATTAGTGTTTCTGGTGTTACTAATAGTGAATTTTTAAAAACTGCTGTTGAAGAAGTTACTGGTGAACATGTTAATTATTTTGATTTTATAAAGGGAATAGATAAGTCAATGGAAGAATTATCTTTAGAACCTGGTATGATTCATCGTCACTTAAATCAAGGTTTTTCTGGTGGTGAAAAGAAGAAAAATGAAATTCTTCAATTAAAAATGTTAAAACCTAAGTTTATTATTTTAGATGAGATAGATTCTGGTTTAGACGTAGATAGTTTAAAGATCGTTTGTGAAAATATTAATTCTTATTTGGCTTCTAATCCTTCTACATCTGTATTAATTATTACTCATTATCCACGTATTTTGGAATATATTAAGCCAGACTATGTTCATATAATGAATAATGGTAA
>CAKPHJ010000068.1 GCA_934157205.1 uncultured Clostridia bacterium | reverse complement strand
CTTCTTTATTTACCTTATAATACTCTGAAAATATAGTTTCACCAGGATTATCAATAGAAGGGATAGATTTGAATAAGTCCCACATGCACTCGAAATGGTTATCCATCTCTCGTCCACCTCTCATTATATAACCTCTATTTTTATCAAATATACCATCACAAGAACCACCCGCAATAGGTAAATGTTCAAATATTGTAATGTTTTTACCAGGCATTTGAGCATCTCTAATCAAAAAGCAAGCCGCAGAAAGTCCAGCAAGACCACTTCCTACAATATATGCTTTTTTATTATCAATTCCATCAGGTTTAGAAGCTGTCGCAAACGCCTCATAGTTTCCACTTGAATAATACATTTTTATACCTCCAATCATTTATTATGTATTACATTATAATTTTACAAATAAACGAAAGTCTAGTAAAAAGCATAAAAAAACAAATGTCATTATTTTTGACATTTGCATCTATTTGTCAATTTTATGTAATTATTTATATTACCATCTAATATTAGATTAACTTTATCAATCATTTCATCAACATTATTAGGCATACCAACTTCAATCCAATTAATTATTAAAGCTCCAAGTGCACCTGAATAAAAGAAACATAAAAAATCTTTATCTTCTTCTTTAATCCTATATTTATTACTTTTCTCATCTATTACATTCTTAATAATTGGTTTTGATTCTCTAAGTATAAAATGTAATAAGTAATGCTGTGCTTCACAATTATAAATATTTAAAATCATTTCTTTGTTATCTAAAAAATACTTAAATATATCACGATATTTTTCTATCCAACAATCATCATGTTCTATTTTTACAATTACTTCGTTTAAATAAATCCATTTGATAAGATCATACTTATCTTTAAAATGATTATAAAAGGTTTGTCTTTTTAATCCACACTTATCAGTAATTTCTTTAATTGTTATTTCTGATACATCTTTTTTACTAGCTAAGTTTTTAAAAGCATCTGCTAAAGCTCTTTTTGTAATGTCATTCATAAATGTCACCTCGATAACAATAATAATTATATCACAATGATAAAACTTAGTTAAATCTTTACATTTACGTACATTTATGATATAATATGCCTACTTTAAAGAGGGGATTTATATGATTATAAAAAGTAGTGATGTTCATAAATATATGGAAGAAAATTTTGAGTACCTAGGTGATGGTTGCGAAGCTGTTGTTTATAGATATGATCAGAACATGGTTGTTAAAGTCTATAAAAATAATGACTTTGAAAGAAAATTAGATGAAGAAACAGCTCTAGGACTTATGGAATTAGATACAGAAAGAATATTATTGCCAACAGAAATTATATACAATGAAAATGGTGAAATGATTGGTTACAAAAAAGAATATAAAGAAAATTATAATCATGCATTAAAATACATTAGTGGTCTTACACTATACGAAGAAATATTAAAACTAAAAGAAGATGCTTATACACTAGCTTCTAATGGTTACATAATTAGTGATCTACATCGTGATAACATGATTTACGATGGGAAAATTTATTTAACTGATCCAGGAAGTTATGAAAAACTGGAAAATAAAAGAATCAATAGATTTTTATATAATCAAGAATCATTAAATGGACTTATTATAGATGATATTATTGGATTTGAATTAGAACAATCGTTATCCAAGAAAAAAGCAAAAATTATCACTGATGATTTACATAAAGAAAGCGAATTCATTGGTGATGTAATAAAAGATGAGTTAGTA
>CAKPHJ010000067.1 GCA_934157205.1 uncultured Clostridia bacterium | reverse complement strand
ACTTCTTTAGTAAGCTCTGTCATAATACCAGGTGAATATTTTCTACTAACTGTATTACTAGAACCACCTGGAAATCTAATAATTCTACTATCATAACCAGTAATTTTATACACTCTATCATGAACTGATGATAAATCACTAAAATAATTATTTAATGACGAGTATATGTAAGAATAATTATGACTAGAAGAATGAAGAGCTACTGAATGATTTTCCATAGCCTCACGTAAAATTAAACTATCAGGACCAGAATTTGTTACAAAGAAGGTAGCAGGAACCCCTTCTTTTTTTAATATATCTAAAATAATATTTGTAGTACCCATTCTTGGACCATCATCAAAAGTTAAGTACACTACTCCTTTTTTAGGCTTTTCTGAAACAACTACTGTCCTTGTAAGTTCTGTTTTATTCCGAGAAGAATCTGAAATACTATACTTTAAATGATAGGTTCCCTCTTTTTTTGTATCAAGTTTACCAATTGTTCTAACTTTATAAGAAATTTCTCCATCACAGTCATCAATTGCGCTATAACCTGCTTCTTCATAATTATCGCCAACATAAAGATTAACAATATCACTACCATTTATAGTAAGAGATGGAGCTTCCTGATCTTTATATATAATTTTTTTATAGCCTCGTTTAATACTCCCCATCGAGTCATTAATCAAATAAGAAATCCTATTACCATCAACCTTTGTCTTTACATTTTTAACTTTTTCTCCATCTACAACTACCAAATTTTCATCTTTCATTTTATTATTTGGACAAGTATATATAGGACCACTAGTAAAGAATTGAGAATTTAATTTATTTTTATTTTGTACTTTAATTTTTTTATAAAAACTACTGCCTTTAAACATTTCATTTTCTATATAATTAACACTATTATCTTTTTCTCTAACTCTAGATAATTTATTATAATCAAAATTACCCATAAAAATACCAAGCATAATAAATAAAACTACAAATACACTAACTAAAAAAATTCTACTCTTCTTCATTTCTTATTCCCACCTGTTTCCATTTATTATAACTATATTTCTATCTAATGTCTATACTTCATCATACTTATTATTTTTAATAAATTCACGTAATATTTTAGTTAAAGCACGTTTTTCTATTCTAGAAACATAACTACGAGAAATCTTTAACTCTTTAGCTATTTCTTTTTGTGTCTGTTCATCTCTATTTAAAAGACCATACCTCCTAATTAGTATTTCCTTTTCCCTTTCAGTTAATACACTCATATATTCATTTAATAAAGCTATACTTTCTTTTAAACTAATCTCTTCAACAAAATCAGGTTTAGGTGCTTTTAAAACATCCATAATAGATATTTCATTACCATCTTTATCATAACCAATAGATTCATTTATTGAAATATTTTTAGTTGTTTTATTATTACTTCTGAAATACATCAAAACTTCATTTTCAATACATCTTGCACAATAAGTTGTTATCCTAACTCCCTTATCATTTGAAAATGTATCTACACCCTTTATTAGTCCAATTGTACCAATACTTATCAAATCATCTTGATCCACATACTTACTTTCAAATTTTTTAACAATATGCGCAACCAATCTTAAATTATGTTCTATTAATTTATTTCTACTATTAGTATCTCCAAGCATCATCTGTTTAATACAATAATCCTCTTCTTCTTTTGATAATGGATCTGGAAAAATTTGATTAGAATAAGAACCAGTCAAAAATATACCTTTTAATAACATATACAAACTACTTAACAATTAAATCACCCATTAAAATATATGATAAAATTGACAAATCTAGACAATTT
>CAKPHJ010000066.1 GCA_934157205.1 uncultured Clostridia bacterium | reverse complement strand
CATAAAATAGTATGATGCTCTTAATTTTTTTGAATATTCTTCTTTTATTTCTGTATTTTGCATATTTTCTGGGTTTATTAATATACTTTCACTTGCTCTTTTTACATTTACATTTAATTCTTCTAAAATTTCACACAATGCATCTGTATCAGTAATTTCTGGAACATTACATATTGTTACTTCATCATCTGAAAGAATTGCTGCTGGAATTAGAGCTACGCATGAGTTTTTAGCTCCACTAATTCTAATAGTTCCAGTTAACTCTCTTTGTCCTTCTATCTCTAAAATCTTCATTTTATACCTCACTACTTGTTTATTATATTTTACTCTTTACTATAAAAGTAGTTACACTTAATAACTAGCTAAACTAATTATAGAGAAAATATCTTTTTTAGTCAATAAATAAGAAGAATACATTTTAATATTCATATGTATTCTTCTTACTTTATAACTTAGTTAAAACAATAAATATTTAATTGAAAATATAAATAAAATAATTATTCCTATTATTTTGCTTACTTTTCCATATTTACTTAAATATTTACCTAAGAATAGTCCTGTCAGAGTAAATATTGAACTTACTAATGAAAAGATTATTCCTCCTAGAATTATGTTTTGTTTTTCTAAACTTAATGCCATTCCTACTGTAAAGCTATCAATGCTTACGGCAATAGCAAACATTATTATTTCTAAATAGCTGGAAAGGTCAGTAGTTTTTTCTTCATCATTAAGAGAGAGTATCATTTGAATTCCTAACACCAAGAAAACTATTCCTGTAATTATATTTCCATATGTAGCAAAGTTGGTTAATAGCTTATTGCTTAATATACTACCTAAATTTGGCATAATGAAATGAAATATTCCTACTATGATGCTCAAAATTAAACATTTCTTTTTTTCTAAATTATTAGTACCATATACAACAGCTAGGGAAAAGGCATCCATACTTAAACCTATTCCTATAAATAAAAATAAAAGGGATTCTTTCATATTATCACCTTTTATATTCTATTGTTTTAGTTTGTTAAAAATACTTATCTATTAATTCTTTTACGAATGATGTATATTCTACTTCGTTTGTATCATCTTCTTCGGCTTCTAATAGGCATAGTGGGGGAAATAGAACACACCAGAAATTATTACCTTCTCCTTTCCCTAAAGTGACAACAAGTGATTCATATTCTCCTTCTTTATACTTTACTCCTTTATAAGTTTTTTCTGGAAAATAATTCATACCATAATTTACTTCTACATTGTTATCATAGTTATCATTTTTCATTTCTTCTTGAACTGTTGTTGTAAAAGTATTTATGTTTTTCTTTAATGTAGTTCTAGTTTCTTGAAGTGAGTTTTGATTCTTTAATAGTTCTGTTATATTATTACCTAGTGTTTTTGCAATCTTTTTCTTTTCTTGTTGATCTTTTAGGTCATTACTATTTGCGATTACTCTAAATCTTATAGCATCTTTGGGAATAATTACTTCTTCTTCCTTTGACATTGTGACAACCATTAAGATAATTAAAACTATTATAGTTATTATTTTTTTCATATAAAAAGCCACCTTTCATATTAATGGTGGTTCTTTTATTTATATTTTATTCATTTTTTTAAAATAAATATCATTCTATCTTTATCAGATAAATCTTTTTTTGTTTCGATTATAACATTGTCTAGATATTTATTAGTTAAATTTATTAAGTCTTCTTTTTGTGTCATTCCTATTTCAAAAGCTATTAAACATGGATTATTCATATAATACTTTACTTCTTTTAGAATCTTTTTATATACATCTAAACCATCTTTACC
>CAKPHJ010000065.1 GCA_934157205.1 uncultured Clostridia bacterium | reverse complement strand
GTACTACATATGATACAAATATTGGATTGTTACCAGTGTATGACTTTTTAAATGCATCTATAGATCCAAATTGTACTACAACAATTTCAGCAAGTTGTCAAAACTATAATTATTTAGCTAATGATAATATGTACTGGTTAGCTAATGGATGTAGTGACAACACAGAAGAAGTTTATTCAGTTCTTGCAAATTCCATTGTAACTACAAAAGCATCTTATAGTATATCTGTTCGTCCTATTATTCATTTATCTGATAAAGTAATGTTAGAAAAGGGAAAAGGAACTAAGAATAATCCCTATATTATAAGATAACTAGGATTCTATCATTTGATAGATTCTTTTTTTTGCATAATATACATTGAGGTGTAGTAAAAGTGAATATTACAAATAGGGAATTGAGAGAAAAACTCAAAAATGAAAACATCAATTTGATTGATATAAGAGATCAAATTCAATATCAAAGTGGAACAATAGCTAATGCTATAAACATTCCTGCAAATACTTTAATTGCCAATTATAAAAGATATCTAAATAAGAATGATAAGTATTATATTTTCTGTAATTATGGATCAACAAGTTCAAGATTATGTTCATTTTTAAGAAATAATGGATATGATGTAGTTAATTTGATTGGTGGTTATCAATCATATAAAAATAATGATTGATATAAAATTATGTAAATAACGTAACATATTATTACGTTATTTTCTTTTAAAAATAATAATTTTATACTATAATACTAATAGGTGATAAGATTGGAAATAGTAAACGACGCAGTAGCATATTTAACAACATTATTACAAAATACAGGAATATTATTAGGAGTTTTTTTAGTTGTACTAGAATCTATTATTCCAGCATTACCATTAGGAGTTTTCATTGCCTTAAATATTAATGCATTTGGCTTAATTATTGGAATTATTATTTCATGGTTATCCACTTGCTTTGGCTGTTACTTAGCTTTTTCTTTTTATAAGTTTTTATCTAAAAATATACTAAAAAACATATTAGCTAGTAAAAAACTAGAAAAAGTTATCAAGAAAATGAAAACAATAGAATTTTCTAATTTAGTAGTATTAATTGCCTTACCATTTACTCCCGCCTTTTTAATAAATATAGCTTGTGGAGTTATTAATATGAGTAAGCGAAAATTCATTACTGCTATACTAATTGGTAAAATATTTATGGTTATTTTCTGGGGGTGCATTGGTAAAAGCTTACTAGAAAGTATTACTGATATAAAAACAATAATGATAGTTTCAGTATTTATTGTAATAGCGTATATAATATCAAAAATAGTTAGTAAAAAAATGAAGATAGAGTAGGTGGTAAAATGGATTATATTATAATAGGGTTACTAATTGTTAATTTAGTACTAATAGTAATTTCTTTATTTAAAAATATAAATGAATCAAATATAACTGAAAGACTTGGAAAACTAGAAGTCGGCATGGTTAAAGAATTGGGTGAATTTAAATCTGATTTAACAAAGAATATGAATGAAGACTTTACTAAATTAAATGAACAAGTTGAAAGAAGACTACTTGCGATTAATGAAAAGGTAAATGAACGTTTGGATCAAATCTTTGAAAAGACAAATAAAACCTTTATGTCAGTAATAGAGAGATTATCAAAGATAGATGAAGCACAAAAAAAGATAGAACATTTATCTACAGATATAGTATCATTACAAAGTATTTTAACAGATAAGAAGAGTAGAGGAATATTTGGAGAAGTCAATTTAAAACATATTTTAACTAGTGTTTTTGGTGAAAATAATGATAAAATTTATAAATTACAATACACAATGA
>CAKPHJ010000064.1 GCA_934157205.1 uncultured Clostridia bacterium | reverse complement strand
GGTATAATCTGATTAGTAAGATAAGAAAAGATTGTGGAAAAGAAGAAGTAAGTAGGGAATGAAGAAGATGAGAATAAAAAAAATAAGAAAAGAAATATTAGTAGGAGCCCTTATATTATTCCTATTAATAGGAGGAAGTTATGCATGGTTTAAAATTCAAGTAGATGGAGGAAAACAAAATATATTAAGGGCAGGAACTCTATCATTATATCTAGATGAAACACAAACAGAAGGAATTAATATTGAAGGTGCAGTCCCAACAAGTGATAAAAAAGGACTAACTCAAACAGGATATAACTTTAAACTAGTAAACAATGGAAAAACGACAGTAAACTATACAATCTATTTAGATGATTTAGGATTAGAAGAGAAAGAAAAAAGAATGCCAGATGAAATGATAAGATATAACCTAATAAAGAATGGAGAAGAAGGAGAAGTAATCTCCTTAAATGAATTAGGAACAAATCCAAAAAGAATAGTAGATAAAGGAGTAATAGAGAAAAATACAACTAATACCTATAATATGAAAGTATGGATGAGTGAAGAAGCAACAAATGAAATAATGGGTACAGTATTTTCATCACAATTAAGAGTAGAAACAGAACAGTCAAATATAAAAGTAGAAGAAAGTGATATGACTATTGACTTAAATGATCCTGATACAAAACTAGAATTAGAAGATGATATATCTAATTATGAAATTGAAAGTAGTGATCCAACAATTGCGATAATAGATAATGAAGGAAAGATAGTAAAGAAAGGATATGGAAAAGTAACCTTTAAAATAAAGAATAAAGTAACAGGGGCAAAAAAGAATATAACAGTAACTATAACAAAAACATTGACCGCAACATATGTAAAACAAACAGGAGTAAAAGAAATAGAAAAAGAGAAGGATACATGTGTATTAGAAGAAAAAGAACAAAAAAGTTGTAGTATTACCCCACCAACAATAACGCCAGAAGAAGGATATACGGCAGTAGGTTGGAGTAAAGAAAAGACATCACATGAAGGAGAAAAAAAGATAGATATTAGTGAAGATACAAATATTTATACAATAATAAAAAAGAATGAAATAACGTATACTGCAACATTTAATAAACCAAGTGTAGGAGTAGAATCTATAACTAATACAACATTAAGTTGTACAATACCAGAAGTATATAATGAAGAACAACAAGAGACAAGTTGTAAGATAAAATTACCAATGATAAATACAAAAGAAGGATATACAGCGATAGGGTGGAATGAAGATAAGAATGCAATAATAGGACTTTCACCAAATACAGAAATAGAATTAACAGGAGATAAAGAATTTTATGGAATAATAAAGAAAGATGCCATAACATTAAGTGCCACATTTTATAGAAATGGAGCAAAATCTCTTGATGGAGATACAAGTGAATATGTCAAGAAGTCGTGTGTGTTAGAAGAAAAATATAATGGAGAAGCCCAAAAAGAAGAATGTGAAGTAATAACACCAACAATAGAAGCAAGTGAAAATACTCCAAATGTTGTTGGATATAGTGAAGAACAAGACTCAATAATTGCGAATCTAGAACCAAATACAACAATAAAACTAAATGGTAATAAAGAATACTATGCCATAACAAAAAGTGAAATGAAAACAATAACTGCGACATTTTATAAGAATGGATCTGAATCATTAGATAATAGTAAAGAAAATTATATAACAAAAATATGTAATATATTAGGAACCTATAATGGAAAAGCACAAGAAGAAAGCTGTAAGATTACCTCTCCATTAATAGAGGCAAGTAAAAACACTCCAGTAGTAATAGGATATTCAAAA
>CAKPHJ010000063.1 GCA_934157205.1 uncultured Clostridia bacterium | reverse complement strand
GTGTGTGTGTGTGTGTGTGTACTCCTGCAAGGGTTTCATCGTTTTTTATCATTTGCATTTTTATACCTCTTTTTTCTCTTATTTTATATTTTTATTTTGTACTACTTTTTTTATTTTGTCAAGTATTTTATTCAAACTTTATATTGCTTTTTTTATATTTTTTACAATTCGCCATACTAAAATTGTAATGTAACTTTAATTAGAAAAATGTATTAAATCTCTTCTACATAAATTTCATCTACCGCAACAACAATTGTATATTTTCTTAATCCTTCTATTTCTTTTATTTCTTCAAACTCGCTGTATCTTTCAATTTGCTCTCTTGCTTCTTTTTGCTTATCTTCTATTTTTGCTGTTTCTCCTTTTTTTAAGTATTTAAATTCTACCATTATTGCCTTATAGCCTTTTGTTCTGTCTCTTGGCACAAGAAGTATGTCTGGATAATTTCTGTTTACTTCCATTTCTGATTTTGTAAAATATGAATTTATATTCATTGCTATACAGTAGAATATTAATTTAATATATTTTTCGTCAAATTTTATGAGATCACGATTTGATAAATTCTTTAAGTATATTCTTAATACTTCGACTATTTTATCTATTTTTCCTTCTAATGCAATTTCTTTTAATATCTGTACACTTGTGCTATTGTCTATTCTAAATTCTGCTTCTTGGCTCATTAATTGCATAAAATAACTTGCATATATTTCTTTCATTACTTTATTTGGTATTACAAGTTCTGGTATTCCCGCTAAATCTCCTGCTATTGTTAAGTATCCTAGATAGTATAACATAGATATCATATCTGTTTCCGTAAAATCTATTGCTGGATTAAATTTCTCTACAATGCTACTTTCTATTGGTTCACCTTGAACAGTTTTTCTTAGTATTTCTAGCCTATTTTCCCCTTTGCATAAATCTAACATTTTACCTATTTTACTGTAATCACTTGCTATGTTCATGTCGACTAGTTCAGATGGTATTCTTTTTGACCAAATGTACTTTGATAAAAAATATAAGCACATAGTTGAATTGTATATTTGATTTTCTGCCTCTATATTAAATTTATATCCATCATAATTTTCCTTCATTATTGGTAATATTTTCTTTTGCTCATCTATAGGTATTTCTTGATTATTTAAAATTCCAATCAATTCCTTTTCTGTAAAACCCATCATGTCATTAAATCTTACATCTTGCGTTATATCTGTTCCTATATTAAATCCACTCGTTAAACTATCTAATGTTATTGGGGCTACTCCTGTTATAAATATTCTATCTACTACTGTTTCTGTTCCTTCTTTTAATACTTCATACCATTTTCTTACTCTTCCATTTTTTGATACCAAATTTTTAAAATTTTCTGGGTAAAATCCTAATAGTTCATTTGCAAAATGGTCATATTCGTCTATTATTACATATATTTTATCTTCTGGTTTTTGTAACTTAAATGCTTCTATTAAACTTCTTAATATTCCTTCTGTTGTTTGTTCTTGATTTACGTAAAAATCTATACCGTATTTTTTTGCAAAACCATCTATTGATATTGAAACTTTTTCTTTAAAACCTTTCATTGTTGTTTCTTCTGTTTCTGTATTTATTCCTGAAAAATTAAATCTTAATATACAATAGCTATTTTTTAACTCTGTTGGATTTTTACCTATATATGTGTGTCCATATAATTCATTAAATTTATCTGCTTTATTTTTGTCATAATAATTTTCTATTACACTAGTAAACAGCGTTTTGCCAAATTTTCTTGGACGTAAGAACATTATACTTGTTTCTGCTAAGTTTTCTAGTTTTTCTATATACATGGTTTTATC
>CAKPHJ010000062.1 GCA_934157205.1 uncultured Clostridia bacterium | reverse complement strand
ATGCTATAATATTGAATAGAATAGAAAAAGGGTGATAACATGAATGAAAATATAGAAGTGTTGATAAATAAAAAAAAGTATCAATTTCCAAAAGGAATAGTACTAGAAGAAATAGCTAAAAACTTTCAAGATACATGCAAATATCCTATAGTTTTAGCAAAAATAGGTAATGCAATCAAAGAACTAAGTGTACCATTAAACAAGTCTTGTGAAATAGAATTTCTAGATTTAACATCTAGAGAAGGAAATAGAGCTCATATAGCTGGACTTACATTCGTTATGGTATATGCAATTCGTTCTTTATATGGACCGAATGCTAATATATATGTTGAACATTCACTAGATAAAGGCATTTATCTTGAACCAAATTTTGAACTTACTGAAGCTAAATTAAATCAAATTAAAAGTGAAATGCAAAAAATAATTGATAGTAATCTAAGTATTACAAAATTAACAATAGATCGTTTTGAAGCTCAAAGATACTTTGAAAGTATTAAGGATTATCCAAAAGCAGGAGTTATGAAATATAACACTAATACTTATGTTACTTTGTATAGAATGGGTAATTCATACAATTACTTTTATAATATGATGCCAACATCAACAGGAAAATTAAAAGATTTTGATTTAACATATATAAATAAAAAAGGACTTGTTTTAAGATTCCCAACAGCTTACATAAAGGATAAAATTAAAGAATATGAACATCATCCTCATATGTATGATGTCTTTAATGAATATCGTGCTTGGGCAAAAACAATCCAAATAGAGAATTCAGTTGATTTAAATAAAATGATTTCAAGTGGTTCAATCAATGATTTAATTAGAATGGACGAAACATTACAAAGTAACAAACTATTGGAAGTAGCTAGAAAGATTAGTGAAAATAAAAAAATAAAAATGGTTCTAATGGCAGGACCATCTTCAAGTGGTAAAACAACAACCTCAAGAAAATTATCAATGTATCTAAAAAGTTTTGGTTTAAAGATAAGAACTATTTCAATGGACGACTATTTTGTAGATAGTGCTAAAACACCACTTGGAGAAGATGGAAAACCAGACTTTGAATGTTTAGAAGCAGTTGACTTGAAACTTTTTGATAAACAGATAGAACAACTTTTAAATGGCGAAGAAGTTACACTACCAACATTCAACTTTATTTTAGGGGTAAAGGAATATAAAGAAAAAGCTAAAATGGATAAAAATGAAATATTAGTTATCGAAGGAATACATGGCTTAGATTCGAATATTCTAACTAATATTCCAAGAGAGAATAAATTCAAAATTTACTTATCAGCTCTAACAGAGTTAAATATAGATAATCACAATCGTATTTCTACAAGCGATAACAGATTATTAAGAAGAATTATTAGAGATAATCGTACGAGAGGATATGATGTTACAAAAACACTAGAAAGTTGGGCAAAAGTAAGAAGTGGAGAAGAAAAATATGTATTCCCATATCAAGATGATGCAGACTTTACATTTAATACAGGTTTAATTTATGAAATAGGAATCTTAAAAACATATGTAGAACCACTACTATATTCAGTAGATGATCAATCACCACAATATGAGGAAGCAAAAAGACTAATAGATTTCTTAAGATTATTCTTACCAATACCATCTGATGCTGTACCGCAAGATTCTATTTTAAGAGAATTCATAGGAAATAGTTGCTTTAATGTTTAAGATGTTATAATACATCTTTTTCTTTACAATCAATTACGAAATATTTAGTAGAAGATTGGAAAAAAAGAATGAGACGTGATATACTAAAAATGTAAGCTTAATAAGAATAAAAAAAGCTAAATAGTACAAAATTATAATGAAAAGGAGAGA
>CAKPHJ010000061.1 GCA_934157205.1 uncultured Clostridia bacterium | reverse complement strand
TATATTTATTTTAATGCATATGATTTTAGAACTAAAAGATTTAAGCCAGATAAATATATACTTGAACTAGAACAAAAACAAGATATTTGTAAAGTAAAATTTGTTGAAAAGGGTATGTTAAGAAGGGCACTTGGGTGGTGATGATGAATAATTTTAAGAACCAAGCAGAAGAAATAGTATTTAATGGACTACTTATATTACTGGAATGAAAAGTATTATAGAAATGGCTTTGCAGATGTAATTGAATTACTTTATTTATAAAATGAACGCAAGAAAACGAATAAAAAACGCCACAAATATTGAAAACACAATACTTGTGGCGTTTTAGTTTTTGAAATACAATATAAAAGTGAACGAAAGAAAACGAATGTGGTCAAAAGTATTGATAAAAATTTTAAGAATTGATATAATAAAAACGATTTAAAAGAAAGAGGTGATTTTTTTGATAAAAGAAAATAATAATTTAGAATTTAAAAGTGAATTAACCGATTCAGTTATTAAGGAAATTATTGCTTTTTGTAATACTACAGGCGGGACAATTATTTTAGGATATGATGATAATGGTAAAGTTGTAGGACTAAAAAATGCAAAAGAGGATTTTGATAGATTAAGTAGTAAAATAAATGATAGTATTGAACCATCAGTAAATTTCTTAGTATCTAGTAGAATAGAAAATGAAGATAATAAAGAAATTATAGTTGTAGAAGTATTAAGAGGAACTAATAAACCATATTATATAAAATCAAAAGGAATGACAATAGATGGTGTTTTTGTTAGATTAGGAGCTACTGTACAACATGCAACAAAGGAAACAATAAGAGAAATGATAATGGAATCTTTTGGAATATCTTTTGAAAAGAATATTAGTATTAATCAAGATTTGACATTTACATTTGCAAATCAATTGTTTAAGAAGAAGAAAATTTCTTTTGGAAATGTTGAAAAAAAGAATTTAGGATTAATAAATTCGGATAATAAATATACAAATTTAGGATTATTATTGTCAGATCAATGTCCATATTCAATAAAAGTTGCAAGATATAAGGATAATACTAAAACGGAATTTTTAGATAGTAAAGAGTTTTCAGAACAAAGTATTTTAAGTCAATATGAAAATGCGTATGAATACTTGATGATGAACAATAGAATGAGTAGTAAAATAGATGGCATGGAAAGAATAGATGAATATGAATATCCAAAAAATAGTTTAAGAGAATTACTATGTAATACTATTACACATAGAGATTATGAAATAAATGGAAGCAATTTAATTCATATATTTAATGATAAAATTGAATTTTTGAGTTTGGGTGGATTGGTAAGTGGTTTAACTATTGAAGATATAAAACTTGGTAGCTCTTCTTCTAGGAATCCTAATTTAGTAAATATATTTCATAGATTAAATTTTGTAGAGGCTTATGGAACAGGAATACCAAGAATGTACGAAGAATATAAGGCATCAATAACTAGTCCAGAAATAAAAGTTGCACCTAATAGTTTTCTTGTTATATTACCAAAATTAAACTTGAAAAATGAGTACACATTGATTATAGAATATTTAAAACAAAACAATCAAGGTACAAGAGAAAACTTTGAAACGATATTAAAACTAGGTAAAAGTGCTACAATTAATATTTTGAACGAGATGCTTGAAAAAGAAATAATTGAAAAGATAGGTTTTTCAAAAAATATAGTATATAAATTAAAATAATTATAAGCTTTAAAAAGTAAATTTAGATTTTGTTAAGGGAAAAATATGGAAGAAAATATTTTAGAAATATTAGAAAATATAATAAAAAGTATAAGCGATGATATTATTCCTAAAAGCGAAAGAGAAAAAATATCTTTTAATATTAACAAAAAGGGCTCTGTTTCTTTTAATGTATTTAAAAATATTTTATTGAAGATTACATTTAAAAAAACAAAAATTTTTATTGAACTTAGAAAAATAGAAAGTATAAATCTTGAAGAATTATTA
>CAKPHJ010000060.1 GCA_934157205.1 uncultured Clostridia bacterium | reverse complement strand
ATGTACATCTTTTAATTGTTGTTCTGAAACACTTGATGGTGCTCTCATTAGTAAATCTCTTGCTTTTTTATTTTTTGGGAATGCTATTATTTCTCTAATATTTTGTGAATCTGCTATTAGCATTACCATTCTATCTACACCTGGTGCTGCTCCTGCATGTGGTGGTGTTCCATATTGAAATGCATCATATAATGCTCCAAATCTATTTTTTACGTCTTCTTCTTTATATCCTGCTATTTCAAATGCTTTTACCATTACTTCTGGATTATGATTTCTAACTGCTCCTGATGCCATTTCATAACCATTACATACTAAGTCATATTGATATGCAAGTATATCTAAAGGATTTTTATTTTTTAATGCTTCTAAACCACCTTGTGGCATTGAAAATGGATTATGGTTAAAGTCAATTGTTCCTTCATCTGATAGTTCATACATTGGAAAATCTACTATAAAACAGAATTTATATACTCCTTTTTGTATTAAATCAAGTCTTTTTCCTAATTCTATTCTAATTAGTCCTGCTATTTTTTGTGCTTTTTCAAATTCATCTGCTATGAAAAATACACTATCTCCTTTTTTAGCATTAAATTCATTTTCTAGCTTTTCTTTTATTTCTTCTGTTATAAACTTAGCAATTCCACCTAAAACTTGTCCATCTTCTTCAAATTTTGTCCATGCTAAACCTTTTGCACCAACTTCTTCAGTACAAGCAAATTCCACCATTTTATCAAAAAATTTTCTTCCTTGTTTTGCACCTTCTGGAACTATAATTGCCTTTATTGTTTTATCTTTAAAAGCTTTAAAGTCTGAATTTTCAAAAACTTTAGTAATATCTTGTATTATAAGAGGATTTCTTAAATCTGGCTTATCTATACCGTATTTTTCCATTGCTTCTTTGTATGGTATACGTATAAAAGGCCCTTCATCTACTTTCCAGTTAGTATATTTTTTAAAAGTATATGGTATAACATCTTCAATTACTTTAAATACATCTTCTTGATCTGCAAAACTCATTTCAAAGTCTAGCTGATAAAATTCACCTGGTGCTCTGTCTGCTCTTGGATCTTCATCTCTAAAACATGGTGCAATTTGATAATATTTGTTAAATCCTGAAACCATAAGTAATTGTTTGAATTGCTGAGGTGCTTGTGGTAATGCGTAAAATTCTCCTGGATTTATTCTACTTGGTACTAAATAATCTCTTGCACCTTCTGGTGATGAATTAGCAAGTATTGGTGTTTGAATTTCTGTAAAACCTAATTCATCCATTCTATCTCTTAATGTTTTTAGAATTTTGGAACGAAGCAATATATTATTATGCAATTTTTCGTTTCTTAAATCTAGAAATCTATATTCTAGTCTTAAATCTTCTCTTACTTCTTGTTCTGTGTTTATTTCAAATGGAAGAACATTTTTGCATTTGCCTAAAACTTCTATTTTATTTGCATTAACTTCTATTTCTCCTGTCGGAATTTTGTTGTTTTTATTAGATCTTTCCACAACTTTTCCGCTCAATGTGGATACAACTTTCACGTGTTATGTTTTTTGCTTTTTCTTGTAGTTCTTCGTCATTTATTATTATTTGTGTTATTCCAAATTCATCTCTTAAGTCTATAAAAAGCATTCCTCCTAAGTTTCTTATTTTTTGAACCCATCCTGCAAGTTCAACATTTTCTCCTATGTTTTTTATGTTTAATTCTCCACATGTTTTTGTTCTATACATTGTTATCATTCCCTTCTTAGGTTTATATATTAGTCTTTGTCGAATATTACTTTATATATATTAACACAAGTTTTTTTTTTTTTCAATGTTTTGTTAATAGTTAATTTTATTGGTTACAGTATAATGGTTTCATAAAAACTAAAGTAAAAAACATTGAAATATAATTTTTAAATATCAATAACGAATGTGAATGGAAAAATTTTAGAAATTCTTACGAAATTTTCTGGAAAGAGTTCGCGAATAGCGGAAGGGTGCCA
>CAKPHJ010000059.1 GCA_934157205.1 uncultured Clostridia bacterium | reverse complement strand
TTGCACTTATCAGTACTACTACAAAACTCAGTACTATGAAAACTGTTATTGGATGAAAGTAGAACTTTTTTAATTTTAATTTCGTTTTACCTCTCATATTTTATCCTTCCTCGGAAACTATTTTTTTTAATTTTTTGTTAAATTCTATTCTTGGAATAAAAATTGATCTATTACAATTTAGACATTTTATTTTTATATCTGCACCTACTCTAGTTATTTCCCATAAGTTTGTACCACATGGGTGTTGTTTTTTCATAATAACTTTGGTACCTACTGTATAATTTAATTTATTTTCCTCCATTGTGCACCTCAATTTGTTGATATGGAATTTCAATATTTGCTGCATCTAATGCTTTTTTGATTTCTTTTCTTAAAATTCTTTGTGCTGTATATTGTTCATTTGATGCAACTTCTACAGTAACTCTATATATCACTCCAGAAGCTTCTAAATCTTCAATTCCTAATATTTTTATATCTCCTTTTGACTTTGGAATTTTTCCTTTTAGATTTTTTGCTAAATCGTTTAGTACTTTTTCTACTTTATCAGAATCATATTGATATCCAGCAGATACATCTATTATTGCTAATGATGGATAAAGGTTATAATTAACTATTTCTGTCATTAAATGATTAGCAATAATTTTAGTTGCACCTTTATAATCTTTTATTCTTGTAGTTCTAAGTCCTAAAGCAACAACTTCTCCTTTGAAGTCATTTACTTCTATAGTATCGCCTATTTCATATTGATCTTCCATTATTATTGAAATTCCGGCTATTAAGTCTTTAGCCATATCTTGAAAAGCTAAACCTACTACAGCAGATGCTATTCCTAATCCTGCCAATATTGATCCTACGTTAACTCCAAAATTTGCTAAGATAAGTACGGATACAAATATTATTATTATGTATTTTATGATATTTAGTATTAAAACATTTACTGTTTCTACTCTTTTCTTGTGATGGTTCTTTTTTAGTAATGATGCCGCAGATTTTCTCATTAGCATTGTTTTTGCTATTTCATATATTGCTATACCTAAGGCAATATATACTAAAGGAGTAATTATTTTTATAATGTCTATTGTATACTTATCTAATATTGTCATTGACATAAAACTACCTCCTATTTATTTAAGTTCATTATTTCTAAGATTCTATTTAAGTCATTACTATTTGTAAAGTTTATTTGAACTTTATTTTTCTTTATTTTTACTCTTGTACCTAGTTTCTCTGATAATGAATCTTCTAGGTAGCTATATTCAGTATCTTCTTTTCTTGGTAGTCTTTCAATTTTATTTTTTCTTTCAAAATTAGTGTTGTTTGATGTTAAATCTTCTAGTTGTCTAACACTTATTCCTTCTGTAATAATTTTATCTGTTAATTCATTAATTTGATTTTCATCTTTTAATTTACTCAATATCCTAGCATGTCCCATTGATATTTCTTTTTTACTGATTAAGTTTTGAGTAGTTTCTGGCAATGATAAAATACCTATCATATTTGTTATATGACTTCTACTTTTTCCTAATCTTTCTGCTAGTTGTTCTTGAGTAAGATTTAGTGTCTTTATTAGATTTTTATAAGCTGTTGCTTCTTCTATTGCATTTAGGTTTTCTCTTTGTAAGTTTTCAAGTAGAGCTATTTCCATCATTTCATCATCAGAAAAATCTCTAATGATTGCTGGAATCTCTTTTAATCCTGCTAGAGTTGATGCTTTTACACGTCTTTCTCCTGCTATTATTTCATAACCTTTTATACTTTTCTTTGCTATAATTGGTTGAAATACTCCGTGTTCTTTAATTGATTTTGCTAATTCTTGAAGTGCAATTGGATCAAAATTCTTTCTAGGTTGGTATGGGTTACTTCTTAATTCTTCTATTTTGATCATTTTTACTTCATCTTTTGGTGTCTCTGTAACTATTTTTTCTTCTATTTTATTATAGTCAATTGGTTCATTATTAAATAATTCTTCTAATCCTCTACCTACAGCTC
>CAKPHJ010000058.1 GCA_934157205.1 uncultured Clostridia bacterium | reverse complement strand
ATCATGGAAATATATGTAAGTCAATATTTTAAAAAATTATATTATAAATGTTGAAAAAATTAAGGCAATTTTTTAAATAATTTGAATAAAATACTGAAACTTAGGATATCAAAAATTGACATAAACCAAAAAAAGTGATAAAATATTACTATAATATGAATAAAATAATAAAAATATCATAAAATAGTAATAAAAGAAGGTGAAAAAATGAATTGTAATACGATGGTTGTGAATTATATAAATAATTGTGAAAAAAATGAGCCTATTTTTATAGAAGATATAAAAGAATATATTATGCAGTTTTATAATGAAGCAGAGAAAGAAAATGTTTGTAATAATATAAAAGCTATATTAAATAAGCTAACTAAAGAAAATGTAATAAAAACAGCATATAAAGGAATTTATTATATACCTAAAGTAAATATATTTGGAGAAATGCCACTTGCAACAAGAAAAATAATACAATATAAATATTTAGTTGATAAATTAGGAAATGTAAAAGGATATATAACGGGAGCAATATTATTTAATCAAGTAGGATTAACAACACAAGTTCCAAATCTAATAGACATAGCAACAAATGAGTGCAAGAATTATAATAAATATACAAATAACTATTTAAATACAACAATTAGAAAACCAAAAATAAATGTTACAACAGAAAATTATAAGTATTTACAATTATTTGATTTAATAGAAAACAAAGATAATATCAATATAGAAGTAGAAAATGAAGATGAATTAATATATGGATTTATAAAAGAAAATGAATTGGATTTTGAAAAAATTATAAAATATGCAAGAGAAACAAATTGCAAAAAAGCATTAAAAAAAATATTAGTTCTTGCAAGATAGGAGAATTTATGAATTTACATTTAGATAGTGAATTATTTGCAGAAATGATAGATACATTAAATGCAAGAACAGGAATTGCATTAGATATAATAGAAAAAGATTATTATGTATGTTTAATTTTAATGGAAATTGCTAAAAATCAAAAAGAATCAAAAGCATAAAAAGCATATTTTAAAGGTGGCACAGCAGTATATAAAATATTAGATAAAATGAATAGATTTTCAGAAGACATAGATGTAACTGTTAAGGTTTTGAAAGAAGAATCAAATACAAGAAATAAAAATAGATTAAAACAATCAGCATTGGGATATGATTTAGAAGGATTAGAATTATCAAAAGATGAAACAATTGATAACAAAGGGAGTGTAACAGGAATATACAAATATAAATCAGTATTTGATACAGAAAAAATGCCATTACACAGAGTTGGAAAAATTCAAGTTGAATCAACTTCGTTTACAGTAAGTGAACCAGCTGAAAAATATACAATAGCACCATTAATGTATAAACTAGCAACAAATCAAGAAAGAGAAATTTTAAAAGAAAAATTTGGAGTAAGAGAATTTGAAATAGAAATAATAAAATTAGAAAGAATGTTTATAGATAAGTTATTTGCAGCTGAATTTTATTATATAAGAAAAATGTATATGGACACAGTTAAACATTTATATGACATTACAAATTTATATAAAAATCCAAAGATAAAAGAATTTCTTAAAAACAGTGAAGAAGTAAAAAGACTTGTTGAGTATAAAAGAAAAGAAGAAATAGCTAGAAAAGGTGGAATAGATCCACAGCTTAAGATTACAGATTTTACATATTTCAAACAAGAATTTAATTATGAATTATTAAGGGAATTTGATAACATGCAAAACAAATATGTATTAAATTCAAAATATAAAATTAGTATTAAAGAAGTAAAAAATACATTAAATGAAATAGTTAATAACAAAAACATTATAGGAATTTAACAGAAGCAATTTTAAATATAATATTTGATAGTCTTATAAGGAAAATTGCCGATAATATTAATTTAAAAAAGTTTCAAATACAGATTATAAAATAATATAAAATTTTTAATTGTGTATAAAATATTAAAGCCTATATAAAAATTGTATTTTTTATATAGGTTTTTTGTTATGAAAATATATTTATATGAAAAATATTAATGAATTCAATTTATTATTTTATTGTTTTTCAATATTATTAATTTCTTCTACAGATAATCCAGTTATTTTATGAATTATATTTTTGTCAAATTTTTCGTTTAGCATATTTTTAACTATATCTTTTTGGTTTTGAGCTATACCAGATTTAATGCCTTGTTTTAAACCTTTATCATATCCAGCATCTTCAATGGCTTTTTGATCCATTATGTATT
>CAKPHJ010000057.1 GCA_934157205.1 uncultured Clostridia bacterium | reverse complement strand
TACGTATCTAGGAGATGAATACACATAAATAGCAGTAGGAACAGGTATTGAACCAGGTGTGGAGCGTGACTCTAACCACCAAGAATCTAAACTATTTGATGAATAATTTGTATTTTCCATTAAATATTTACATTTTGTACTTAACCCTTTATTTGAAGTTATACTAGTTGTTCCATCATAACAACCATTATATACTTCTTGATATGTTAATAATCTTGCGGCGTATCCTTTATAACTAAATCCTGCTTTTTGTACTGTTCCTTTTTCAGTTGTTATATCTCTTGTTGTATTTATTAAACTTACGTTTTTCCATTGTGAAGTTGTAGGCAACTGTTTGATCGCTGTTATCGGTCCATCACCTTCTGTACTACCACTTGCATAGCTAGTAGAATCATATGCACACTTATCTGAGTTGGACGCTACTCCTCCACTCACGTTATTATAATAAATTGACACTGCTGTATTTGAGTTTTTCGTTACTCCGTTAGTCATATCTGATACATAGTAAAACCTTTCTGTTGATGCATTATAGATTCCATCTCCATTAACATCACAATCAAATGCATCTCCACTAGTTAATGTTCCTTTTGTTCCTAAATTACCATACGATATTGCTTCATTTAATGCATATCCATCTGCTTGACAATAACTTGATGTTGATGTCTGTGTACAATTTTCTGTGTGTAGGATTGTTGCTCTTTTGCACAATTTATTTTCTTCACATCTATATCCATCAGGACATTCTTTTTTTGCTTCTGCTATCTTTGTAGTTGCTTTTGTATTTAGTTCTTCAATTGCGCCTTGTACATTGGTTGATGTCATTTCACTTGATGCATTTTTAAACGATACATCACTCGCATTTATTACTGTTGCGGCATATACTCCTGTTCCAGTAACCATTGTTCCTATGATAATCCCTACCAATACTTTTACATTGTTTTTTATTATTTTCTTTACTTTCTTCATTTTTGATCACCTACTTTATAATAAATCCTATCATTCTACTTATAGAATCTAGGGCACATTGTACATTACTACATTCATTTCCAGATGAATCTTTTAATTGTGTTTTTGTATTATCAAATCCTATCTCTTCTGCTATTGCTACTCGTGCTTTGGCTACTAATGTTTGTCCATTATTTTCTTTTGTTAAGGTATATGTTGTATTTGGTTCACCTATTTTATTACTCTCATGGTACCACCCTTCTTTTACATAACCTTTACTCTCCGTTATCCCTGGTAATGCAACTTTACACGTTAAATTATCTAGTATTGTTGTACAACTTGTTTTGGTTGAAGTTATACTTTCTACTCCTACATCTTTTGTATATTCTTGTGTATATGTATATCCCTTTACTTTTTCTTCTTCACTTGTTGTTTTTATATTTCCATTTCCTGTATTATCTAGGATACTATTTTCTTTTAAGTTTATTGTAAAACTTCCATTTGTTGTCTCTGTTGCTCCTGCTTTTAACCCTTTTACTGTAATACTATATTTATATCCATTTTCTATTTCTACTGGTGTTGATACACTTACTATACTTCCATTATCATTT
Organism: uncultured Clostridia bacterium; assembly: GCA_934157205.1. Taxonomy (GTDB): domain Bacteria; phylum Bacillota; class Clostridia; order TANB77; family CAG-508; genus CAG-269. Next base: position 696 of record CAKPHJ010000057.1, on the reverse strand, counting down.
GATGTTTCAAAATTACTTACTTGTAATGTTGTATTTTTTATCTTACTTCCTAAGTCTGTACAAGTTAGGTCTATAGTGTCTTCTTCTGTTACATATATCTCTTTTGTATTTGAGAATGTACAAACTGGTTTTATATCATCTTTATATACGGCATATAGTTTTACAACTTCTCCTTCTTTTGTTGCGAGATTAGTTACTGTTTCTCCATCTGTATATTCCACTGTTTCACTTCCATTTGTCTTTGTCCAACCTTTGAAACTATATCCTTCCTTTTCTCCTTTTAAAGATGTTATTTTTGCTAGAGTCAACTCTTCATCTACTTTGACTCCACTTTCTCCTAATTTTATAGAATCATTATAGTATTCTACTGTATACGAATTTGCGACTGCATTGGCATAATATGTTTTATCACCTGTTAATTCAAGTGTTGTATTTCCTGTTGTTGAACCATTTTCATCACTATATCCTACACTTGTATATCCGGTCTTTGGGGTTATTTCTCCTCCTTCTACATTACAGGATTTATTTTGAGTGTTTCCATTATATACTTCTGGTATTTCACAGCTATCTTTCTCTCTTTCTACTGATATTACATTTTTACCTACTTTATATGTAACTGTATAAGTTACTTTGTCTTTTTTTGTCTGTGCATAATAGTTACTACTTTCTGAAATGCTTTTCTCTGTATTACTATCC
>CAKPHJ010000056.1 GCA_934157205.1 uncultured Clostridia bacterium | reverse complement strand
ATATAGTAATGATACAGAAATGCATATCAAAGATATAACAGAAATAGAAGATGAAGAAATGGGCCTAGATCTTGGACCAAATACAATCGAATTATTCAAAAATTATCTAAAAGATGCTAAAGAAGTTTTATGGAATGGACCACTAGGTGTTTATGAATTTTCTAAATACAAAGAGTCAACCGATGAAATAATGCAATTTTTAGTTGATAACAATATAAAAACAATATTAGGTGGTGGAGATATAGTTGCGGCCGCAACAAGCAATAAGTTAAAAGACAAAATCTACCATGTATCAACAGGTGGCGGAGCTACTCTAGAATATCTAGAAGGAAAGAAATTACCAGGATTAGAAGATTAAAGTGGGTGAATACTGTGAGTACTAAAATAGTTGACCATAAAGATAAAAGAGAACTAGAAAATATAGAACAATACATTAAAATAAAGAAGATAGAAATACCAGAATTTGAAAATTTCATAAAAAAAGAAAAAACAGATTCAAATATTATAAATGAATGCTTAATAGAAGAAAAAGATGGAGCAATCAGTAACATATGTTTCTTCAATGGAACAAAAGATACAGGATTAATAGAATTAGAAGTAGCAAATCAAAGAAAAACATTCTTAAAAAAAGCAACAGAAGTAGCGTTTACTACCTTTTCAGCAAAAACGGTAACAATCTTTTCAGATAAAGAATCAAAAGAAATAGAGTCTATTGGTTTTGAATCACTAGGAGATTATGATGGAAAAACAACTTACATAATGGAAGATGAAAAAGAAGCAATGATAGGAAGAATAAAGTAATGAAATTAATAGAAAACATAAGAAAAAATACAATACTTTTATTATTAATTACAGTTGTAGTTATGTACTTTGTTTTGAAAGATGATTTTCAAAATGTATTAGATGCACTCCTAAAAGCAGATCTTAAATATATCTTACTAGCTTTCATTTCATTTATAATATCAGTTTGCTTAAAAGGTTATGTAAACTATTTAACAGTTAATAACAAAGATAAAATAAGTATAAAAGAGGCAATCAAACATAATGTAATTGTTCAATTCTTTAATGGAATAACTCCATTCTCCACAGGTGGACAACCTATGGAAATATACATGCTAACAGAACATGGGATTAGTGGAAGTAAAGCCACAATGATAATTCTTCAAAATTTTATTTTTTATCAGATAGCATTAGTAATATTTGGCCTTGGAGCTGTATTATATAATGCCATATTTCATCTATTTCCAAAAGTTCCAATTCTACGAGAATTAGTATTAATTGGATTCATAATCAACACTTTAGTAGCAGTAGGAATATTATTAATATCAATATCTAAAAAATTTACAACAGGTATTATGAATATACTTATAATATTTTTAGAAAAAATAAAAATAGTAAAAAATAAAGAAGAAACTATAAAAAAATGGGAAACAAAACTAGAAGAGTTCCATGAATGTGCAAAAGTTTTAAGAAAAAGAAAAAAATTATTTATACTAGGTGTTATATATAACTTACTATCATTAGGATTTTTATACATAATACCACTATTTATTACTTATAGTATGCATGACTTTACATCTCTTAATGTTTTAGATACTCTAACTTCATCAGCATATGTTCTATTAATGGGAGCCTTCGTTCCAATACCAGGAGCAAGCGGTGGAATAGAGTATGGTTATATGAAATTCTTTGGTAATTTTCTTTCAAAAACAAAGACCAGTGCAACATTAGTTATATGGAGATTTATAACTTATTATTTTGGAATGATTTTAGGAATGATAGTATTTAATATGGATGAAAGGAAGAAACACAAATGAGAATAGGATTATTTACAGATACATATCCACCTTTTATAAATGGAGTATCTACTAGTGTTCAAATGTTAAAAACTGCACTAGAAAAAAAAGGACATACAGTATATTTGGTAACTGTAAATGATAGTTCAATAAAATTTGACTATAATGAGGAAGAACATATTCTTAAAATCGCAGCCATACCAATTGGATTATATGACTATAGACTTAGTAGAATATACCCAGTAACAATGATTAATCTAATTAAAAGCTGGAACCTAGATGTAATTCATTCTCATACAGAACTAGGTATAGGAATCTTTGCCAGAATATTTGCAAAACAATTTAATATTCCACTAGTCCATACCTATCACACTATGTATAAAGATTATACTCATTATGTTACACATGGTTACTTTGATAAATCTAGTAAAAAAATAGTAGAATATCTAACTAAATTTTTCTGTGATACAAC
>CAKPHJ010000055.1 GCA_934157205.1 uncultured Clostridia bacterium | reverse complement strand
TCAGCTATCATTGCAATAAATTCTGAAGTAATTGGTAGTGTAAGAATACATTATACTGCGAAATTCCTAAGAAATACAAACAATAATTAACAAATACCGCCCAATTTATTGCTCTGTTTGTTGGTTTTCTATTAGATTATTTGTTGCCATTTTACTATGTTGTGGGAGAAGTGTCAATGGTAGAAAATAACATTCTCCCAACTCTAACAAATTCAATATACGATTTCCAAATTATATCTGCTAAGTCATTTATTTTTTCAGCTATATTATCTAACTTACTACTATCAATTCTAATATTTTCACTTTTATGAATAGCTATCCACTTTTGTGTTACAGAATATTCCGTACCTAATATATTTTCAGGGAATGTATTTAGTCCTATATAGTTTTTAAATTTAGAAATATTATTAAACAATTCGCTTCTTTGAGCTTCTAACAATGGATTTAAAAATTCATTATTAGGGTCATATGAATAATCTATTAGATTGAAAATAGAATTAAATGTATTAAATTCAAATTTTGAGCTTAAGTCTTCTTTACATAAAGATTTTTTTACATTCTGGGTAAAAGCACTATTTATACTTTCAAATAATTTTTTATCTTCAAGAAAAACTTTTTCATCAATTTGACTATAAATATTATTTCCACTAGCAACTTGTTTATACCAATTATCTCTATGCATATGTAACTCTTGAGAACTGTATTGCGTTCCTTTTGGGTGTTTTTTATCTATTTTTCCCATATCACTGTGACAATCAAAGCATAAAGGAATACAATTGTCAAATGTATTTTTTCCGCCATCTGCTACTTGAATAATGTGATGTAATTCTATTTTTTGTCCACAAAATTTATGACAAATTGCACAACATCTTCCACTTGCTACTAATACTTTATCTTTTATATTTCTGTTAAACCCCATTTTATTAGTTTCCTTTCTATACTTTTATTTTTAAAATATTTATAAACTAAAATTCCTATATGACTTATCTATGATATCTTGATTTATTCCAATATATCTTAATGTTACTGAAGGAGAAGCATGATTAAATATTTCTTGTAATATTGCAACATCTTTATATTGTTGATAATGCCAATATCCAAAAGTTTTCCTCATTGTATGAGTCCCTATTTCTTTTAATCCAATTCTTTTTCCTGCTTCATTTATTATCCTATATGCTTGTACTGTAGTAATTGGGGTATTATTGCCTTTTCTACTTTTAAATAAGTATTCACCGAATTGCATATCTTTAGTATATTTCTCCATTTCGATTAAGAGTCCATTACATAAAGGAAATCTTTTTTGCTTTCCAGTTTTTTTCTCAATAACAGTTACATGGTCTTTCATTGTATTATCTAAGTTTCTAACATCATCTTTTTTTAATGCAACAATATCAGATATTCGCATCCCAGAATTTATACCTGTATAAAATAGCATAAAATCTCTTGTTCCATTTTTCTTTAATTCATTCTTTAATTCTTCTATTTTTTCTTTATTTCTAATTGGTTGAACAGTATTCATTTTTATCTCCTTTTTGCACATTATATTACATTAAATGTATCATGTCAACACAATATAATACATTAAATAAACAAAACTTACATTTAATTTCAAGAAATGTATTGATATTAGTGCGTTTTATTATATTTGACTGAATGTAATAAAATAGTTATTGTATTACATTTAAAGAATTGAAATTTGTTTCATTTATGTTATAATAAAAAAAATATTTAGGAGTTATATATGAAAGAAGAATTAGAAATATTGTATAAAAAAATAAATATGTTCAATGAATTTTATCAAAAATCAAAAGAAAATAATACAATAAACGAAATTGAATTAAAAGAATATTTATATGACATTTTATCTTGGATAGAAATATGTATAAAATATATTGAAAAATATTTAAAGTTGAATAGAGAAAATTGGAAGTTAGTAAATGCTTTTAAATATGCTAATAATATGAAAAAACATAACCAATTAATTTATAAATGTACTTTGAATAGATTGGGTACGTTCCCATCATCTCATTTATATCCATCTCCAACATTATATCCTTCAAGTTTCAATATTTGTTGGAGAAATTTGCCGTTTGACCCTAAGAGTTGTAAAAAGCAATGGGAAAATTATAATACATATTTAAAAGATAAAAACATATATGAAACTATTAATTCCATTTTTGAAATTATTAAACACTATTCTAAATTCCTTGACACTTCTCCCACAACATAGTAAAATGGCAACAAATAATCTAATAGAAAACCAACAAACA
>CAKPHJ010000054.1 GCA_934157205.1 uncultured Clostridia bacterium | reverse complement strand
ATCTTAGGCTTAATTAATAATACTGTCTTTCCATTTTCTTCTAAATCATGTATTCGTTGGAATATTCTTGTTGTTTTTCCACCTTTCATAGCGCTATAATAAAAATTTATTTTTTCATTCATAAAATTACCTCCATTTATTATTTTATTAGAATCTTTACCCAAACAATTATAAATATTTATCTATATAATTGTCAATTGATAGCTGATGTAAAAATCAGCTTTACGATTTCTTTCCAATGGATAAAGAAGAATTAATATTACGAAAATCACTTCTAGAATCCAATTCTTGTACCCTATTACAAACTAGTAACGTACATAAAACAGCTAATACATAAATAACTATAATACAAATTCCTCCTTTTACCACTTTCATCATTTCAATCCACTCCTTTCTCGATTACAAATTAATTATATATCATACAATTGTTCGTGTCAATGTGTATTTAAAACATTTGTTTGACTTTTTACGTAAAGAATGATAAACTACAATTGTAAAGGAGGTAAATATGGAAAAGTTAACAGATCGACAAGAATACATCCTACAAACATTAAAAAAGTTAATAGCTAAAAATGGTTATCCACCTACTGTAAGAGAAATAGGACAAGAAGCTAATCTTCATTCTCCAGCAACTATTCATTTTCATTTAAAGAAACTAGAAGAAAAAGGATATTTGAAAAAAGTATCAGGAACAAATAGAACAATAGAACTTCTTGTACCAAATGAATATTTGGAAAAAGAAGATGATGTGGTTGATGTTCCTCTATTAGGAAAAGTTACCGCAGGTACTCCAATAGAAGCTATTGAAACACCAGACGAATACTTCTCTTTACCAGCTAATCTAATTGGTAATAAAAAGGAAGTATTTACTTTGAAAGTCAGTGGTGAATCTATGATCAATGTTGGAATTTATGATGGAGATATTTTAATTGTAGAAAAACAATCTACCGCTAAAAATGGTGATACAGTAGTCGCTATGAACAAAGATAATGAAGCTACTGTTAAAACGTTCTATAAAGAAAATGGATATTTTAGATTACAACCAGAAAATGATACAATGGATCCAATTATATTAGATGAGGTTACTATTTTGGGTAAAGCTATTGGTTTATATAGAAAATTTTAAAGTCTTTTAGACTTTTTTTTAGTACAATAAAAAACTACTAACATAGTTAGTAGAAAAACATAAGTTTTATTATTCCATATTTTCTAATTTTAATAACATATTAGAAGCAGTGTCTTTTGCCATTTCTTTTATATCTTCCATACAATCAGGATTTTTCTTTTTATACATCATAAAAGCGGCTCCTCCTGCACTCATTAAAGCTCCCATCATAAGCATTCTTTTTGTATTCTTTTTCATAATTATAATCACCTCTTTAGAAAATATGTGGTACAAGTGTACCATTTTTATTATCTGTTGTTATTCTTCATTTATACCAGAAATTAAAAAATCTTTAATTCCTGTTCTTCTAATATCATTTTTATTATTAGCTACTGCAAGTTCTAATGCCTTATATTCTCCAATTAAATAAAGTTTTGTTTTACTTCTGGTGATTCCTGTGTATATAAGTTTTCTATATAACATTTTTTTATAATCTCTAGTAAGTGGAATTACTACAATATCAAATTCACTACCTTGAGACTTATGAATACTAATTGCGTATGCTAGTTTAAATTTATAAAAATTAGCTGGTGTATATTTAACAATATTATCATCAAAATCTATATAAATTTCTTTGTTAGGTCTTGTGACAATTCTAGTAATGATACCTATGTCGCCATTATAAACATTATCATCTGGCATATTTGTAAGTTGAATTACTTTGTCACCTTCTCTATAGGTAACTTCACCTACTTTTATTTCTGCTTTTTTTGCTTCTTTTTTATTAAATATTTTTTGTACATTTTGATTTATCAAGTCTATTCCGTTTTGTGTTTTATACATTGGAGCTAATATTTGAAAATTCTTATAAGAATAATCTTTATAAGTAGATGATACATCACAAATGTAATTCATAATCTCAGAACTATCGCATTCAATAAAAGTTAAATCATCACTTTCATTAAATAGATCTTTACATAATGAATCGTTACGTATATCTGATGATAAAGTTATAATATTAGAATCTGCTCCTTGACGATATAGTTCTTTTAATTCTATAACTGGTAGGACATTGGAACAAATAAAATCATGTAAAAGTTGCCCTGGTCCAACACTAGGTAATTGATCATAATCGCCAACTAAGATTATTTTAGTATTAACACTTAAACCTCTTAATAAATTACTGAATAAATAAGTATCTATCATACTAGCTTCATC
>CAKPHJ010000053.1 GCA_934157205.1 uncultured Clostridia bacterium | reverse complement strand
AAAGAAAATAATAGAAGTAGAAGGAGAAGTAGTATATGCGTAATAGAGGTTTTGAAGTTGCAAAAGGATTTGAGGATAAAGGCATTAATTTACCAGAAAGAAAAACAAAATTTTCAGCAGGATATGATATAGAAGCAGCTGAAGATATCACTGTTCCAAAATTTGTACCAGGGATAAAACCTACACTAGTAAAAACAGGATTAAAAGCATACATGATGGATGATGAAGTTCTATACTTATATAATAGAAGTTCAAATCCAGGCAAAAAAGGCTTAATTCTAGCTAATAGTGTTGGTGTAATTGATAAGGACTATTATGGTAATGAAGATAATGATGGACATATTATGCTTGCTTTCTTTAATATAAAAGATGAAGATATTGAAATAAAAAAAGGAGATGCAATCGGCCAAGGGGTATTTGCTAAATACTTAATAGTAGATGATGATAATGCAGATGGTATTCGTCAAAGCGGTTTTGGATCTACAAGTAAATAAAAATATTATTAAATATAGGGAAAAGTAAATTCTTTTTACAATAATAGGTGTAGAAGGAAGTTGCTTTTCTTTTTCTATTTCATTCTTAAAGTAGCTTTCTTCATAATATTCAGGAGGTAGAAATGTTAGAAGAAAAAGAAAAATTTTATACTTGTCGTAGTGACAGGGCATTTAAAGAAGTATTTATGAGAGAGGATAGTAAAGATATATTATCTAAAGTACTTGAAGCTGTTTTAGAAGTAGAAGTAAAAGATATTAAGTTTTTGAACTTAGAAAGAAATGTAGATAATATTCATGTAAGAAGAAAGTACTTTGATATGTTTTTAGATACTAATATAGGAAAAATACAAGTAGAAGTAAATGCAGATTATGATATGTCAAAGAAGTTGAGAAATACGGCATTTATATGTGATACCTATTCACATTTAACATTAAAAGGGGAAAAGTATACAGATGATATCTTAGTAATACAGATAAACTTGAGTTATGAGAATGTAAAGGATAAATATATAAATAAGATAATGATAAGAGATGAAGATAATGACCCTTTTATTAGAAATTTCATAATTTATGATATCAATATGGTTAAATGTAAAAATCTTTGGTATACTAAGGACAAAGAATTTGATAAGTATAAGTACTTGATGATGTTAGATTTAAATGAAGAAAAGTTAGAAGATTTATCAAAGAAAGATAAGGTGGTATCAAAGTATATGGAAACATTAGAAGAAGTAAATAAAGATCCAGAATTTAGAGAGTATATGAGTGCAGAAGAAGATGCAAGAAAGATGGAAAATTCACATTTAGATGAGGCTAGGGCTGAGGGTAAAACCGAAGGGAAAAGAGAAAGAAATATTGAAATAGCTAAGAATATGTTGAATGAAGGTATAAATTTAAGTGTTATAGCTAAATGTACAGATTTAACAGAAAATGAAATTAATTCATTAAAGTAAAAGTTTTAGGATATTTTTTTTATTAAACTTAGGGAAAAATAAAAAAGCTTCACAATAATATATAAGAAGGAGATGTCCTTCTTTTTGTTTTGAAAAATATATTATGTGAGGAGGTTTATTGTGATCGAAACAAAAGAAAAATTTTATACTAGTCGAAATGATAGAGTATTCAAAGAAATATTTATGAAGGAGGAAAATAAAGATATATTAAAAAGTCTACTAGAATCTATTCTAAAATTAAAAATATCAGATATTAAGTTTCTAAACTTAGAAAGAAATGTAGATAATATTAAAGTAAGAAGAAAACACTTTGACTTATTTTTAGACACTGATATAGGAAAAGTTCAAGTAGAAGTAAATGCCCAAAGTCAAAAATATATCCACCCAAGAAATGCAGCTTTTATTTTTGATATATATTCCCATGAAGTAAAGAAAGGGGAAGATTATACGGAGAAAAGTTTAATAGTACAAATAAATCTAAGTTATAAAGTTAATAATGAAGAAATGATTAGAGAATATAAAATAAGAGATAAACATAATAATGAATTTATCAAAAACTTTATAATTTATGATATAAATATGGAAAAAGTAAAAGATATATGGTACTCTAAATCTAAGAAAGAAATAGAAAATAATAAATATTTGATAATGTTAGACTTAGATTTAGAAGAGTTAGATAAATTATCAAAAATATCAAAAGATAGGAGAGTAAATAAGTATATGGACGAAGTAAAAAGGGTAAATGAAGATCCAGAGTTCAGAGAATTTATAAGTGCAGAAGAAGATAATAGAAAAATAGAAAATTCTATAAAAAAAGAATTAAGAGAAGAAGGCCAGAAGGAAGAAAAGATTGAAATAGCTAAAAAATTATTAAAAAACAAAGTAGATATATCTATTATTGTGGATTCCACTGGATTAACGGAAGATGAGATAGAAAAAATAAAAGAGACTAGTTGGTAATTAACTAGCCTTTTTCAATCAATCTTTCAATTCGTTCATAAGTTTCTTTTATTTGTTTTTCATATCCTATATCTTTAGGGTGATAGTATTTCTTGTTTTTTAATTTATCTGGTAAGTATTGTTGTACTACAAATGCACCTTTATAGTCATGTGGATATATATAATCTGGTGAATCTGTTCTTAAATGTTTTGGTAATGTACCAACATTCCCATTCTCGATATCACTTATTGCTTCATCAAATGCAGTATGAGCAGTATTACTTTTAGGTGATAGAGCCATTTCTGTAACTATTGTTCCAAGCGGGATTCTAGCTTCTGGTAATCCAACTCTTTCACAAGCATTTATAGCAGCATCTAATCTAGGCCCTATGGCCGGATTGGCTAATCCTATGTCTTCATATGCAATTACACTTAAACGCCTGTATATGGAGTCT
>CAKPHJ010000052.1 GCA_934157205.1 uncultured Clostridia bacterium | reverse complement strand
TATTAAAAAAGTTTGATGAGGTGAAATATAAAGAAAATGATTTATATGTTTGGTATTACAATAAAAACAAGAATTAATGATGACGGAAAAGTTGAAGTAACAATTGATGATGAAACAGATGAAAAAAGATTACAAAGAGCTAAAACATCACAGGCTAGATGATTTAATAAGTTATTTTAGTAAGGATAAAAGAAATGAGCATATAGCATTGAATGACTGTATTTTAACTAATGATATTTATAACGAACTCATATCTTTAGCTAAGGTATAGATTTATAATAATGACAATATGTATTTATGAAAAAAATAAATAGTTTAATTAAGAGTTGGAGGATTTTATGATGAATAAAGATTTAATATCAAGCAATATAAATGAAATTGACAGTAAAAAAGATGAAATAATCCAAAATAATCTAGGTAAAATCACAATATTTAATAGCATAAAAAAGAATAGTATAAAAAATGAAAAGAAACATAAGAAAAAAATACTTGATGAAGAATTAGAAAAAGCGGTAGCAATATATAATCAAGAATATAGTATTTTAAATGATACAGGAGTAGAATTATTTTACTTAAGGAAGCAAACATTAGATTTAGTTGAGCAAGTGGAATATTTAATTAATAGTATTGCAAATCACCCAAAAGAATTTGATAAAGAAATCTCTGAAATAAATATTATAAAGGATAATTTTAAACAAAGATGTGATTTTGCTAAAGAAGAATTAGAAATTACTCAAAAATCAGCATTTTCAGCAGGAGTTGGAGTGGCTGGTGGATTAGCAGTATTTAACCTTGCTCCAGGTGCTGCAATGTGGGTAGCTACTACATTTGGAACTGCATCAACAGGAACAGCTATTTCTACATTATCTGGTGCTGCAGCAACTAATGCCGCACTTGCATGGTTAGGTGGAGGAAGTTTAGCAGCAGGTGGAACTGGTGTGGCAGGTGGAAGTGCATTATTAGCATTGGCAGGACCAATTGGTTTGAGTATTGCAGGAGCAACTCTACTTACCTCAATTATACTTTTAAGTAAGAACAAAGGAAAAATCAATAAAGAAAAAAGAGATGAAATAGAGAAAATAAAAGTAAATACTCAAAAAATAGCAGAAACTTCTAAAAAAATAAGAATATTATTAGAAGAGAATAAAGCATTAAATACCAATATATTTAAAAATTATAAAAAAGCATTATATGTTTTTAATAAAGATTATAAAATAATTAGTGATGAAGATAAATTGCTTTTAGGAAGTATAGTAAATGAAACAAAAGCGATTGCAAAATCTATTGAAAAAGGGATAGATGAAAATGAATGATAAGAATATAAAATATACACAAGAACAAGCAGTTGCTTCTTGGGTACAGTATTTAAATACTATAAGATTTGAAAATTTAATAAATTCTTTAAATGAACAAGATATTAATTTAGATAATGCTATTACAAGTTTAGATACCACTTTAAATGAAATTAATAAATTAGTTAATAGTAACCGTGGAGGCGAAAAGGGAATTCATGGGTTTATTGCAGAAATTTCAGAAGTAGGAATTGGAAACGCCAAAGAAAACATAATTGGGAAAGATAATGTGTATGAATGGGTAAATGATAATGGAATTGCAGATTTAGTAAGAAATGGAACTAATATTCAGCAAAAATATTATCAAAAAGACCTATCTTTAAGTGCAATAGCTGAACACCTAAAAAAATATCCTAGTTTTTTAAAAGAAGGTGGAAAATATCAAATTCCAAAAGACCAGTACGAAAAAATACAATATTTAAGAGCAATTCCAGAAAATGAAGCTAATAAATTAGACACAAGTGATGGTACTTTTTCTTTAAAACAATGGAGAAAAGTACATGAATTTTTTAAAGATGATTCTATAGATATTAATTCTATAGAACCTGCTAATTTAGAATATTCAGAAGTTCAAAAAAACGTTGTAAATAATACTATTAAAAAAGAAAAAGATAAGATAAAAGAAACTGATAATGAAATTAGAAATAAAATTGTTAATGAAAATAAACCTACATTCAGTGAAGGAATAAAAGTTGCGGCTATTTCATCAGTAGTAGAAGGTGGAACAACATTTATATCACTAATAATTAAAAAGAAAAAGGAAAAGAAACTTATAAAAAATTTTACTTCAGAAGATTGGCAAGAGATAATAAAAAAATCAGGAGTGAGTATTACGAAGGGTGGTGTTAGAGGAGCTAGTCTATATACTTTGACTAATTATGCAAAAACACCATCTGCAGTTGCTAATGCGTTAACAACATCTGCTTTTGGAGTGGCAGAACAGGTTTATTTATATAAAAAAGGTAAAATTACAGAGAATGAACTTTTAGAAAATTCTGAATTGTTATACTTAGATGCTTCTGTTTCAGCTATATCTTCTATATTAGGACAAACTATCATTCCGATTCCAGTAATTGGAACTATCATAGGAAATACGATAGGTTTAAAAATGTATGAAATTGCTAAAAATAACTTTAAGATAGCTGAACAAGAAATTATTCGAGAATATTGTGATGAAATAAAAATTCTAGAGAAAGATTTATTAGATGAATATAATGATTTTATTGAGAAAGTAAAACAAGAAGTGTTTTTATATATGGAGATTTTAGAAAAATTATATTCAACAAATGTTCAAGAAGTATTTGAAGGTTCTATAAAAATGGCAAAGCTATATGAAATACCAAGCGATGAAATCTTAGATTCAAAGGAAAAAATAGATAAATATTTTATGGATTAATTTTTTTTATATTATATGCAAAATGTGCAGAAGATTTTGCTATTACAATGAAATTGTTAATAAATTTTTCAAAACCACTTGATTTATATAAAAAGTTATGTTAAATTATAACCATAGAATCAAATATAAAATAAACTTATAAATACAAGCTCGTATTTTTCGCACACGGAAGTGCCAAACGAGCCAAGAAATATTTTCGTCGAACTATTTGTAGTAAGCGAAAATAAAGAGATTGAAGAAAAGTTCAAATTGAAAAAT
>CAKPHJ010000051.1 GCA_934157205.1 uncultured Clostridia bacterium | reverse complement strand
ATCTTATAATAAGATATAATGTAACACTTATTTATATTGTATTTTTATCAAATAGAATTTACTTTTTCAATTGACCGTAATAAGTAAATTAATAAAAATTAGCAGAAAGTATTGACAAGTGCTAAAAAAGGGTATAATATATATAAAGTTAGCAAACAACAAATAAGAGTGCTAAAAACTAACAATTAAAAATAAAATATTAATGAGAAAGGAAAATATAATATTTATATTATATTAAGGTAAAAGAAATTGTTAGACAACAGAAAAAAGAAAGTGTTACAAGCTATTGTAGAAGAATATATAAACACAGCAGAACCAGTAAGCTCAAATGCATTAACAAAAAAAGAAGGATTAGACTATAGTAGTGCAACAATAAGAAATGAAATGGCAGACTTAGAAAAAGCTGGTTTTCTAGACAAAACACACACATCAAGTGGTAGAGTGCCATCTGAAAAAGGCTACAGATACTACGTAGACGAACTCTTAAAAGATGACAACATTAGCAGAGAAGAAATAAAATATATAAGTGAAAAACTAGAAACAAAAGTAAACGAAATAGAAGAATTAACAAAAATAACAGCAAATACAATATCAGAAGTAACGCACTACACAACAGTTTCAATTGGACCAAAAGCAACAAGTCAATTAATAGAAGAAATAAAATTTGTACTTTTAGGTAATAGAATGATGCTTGCAGTTATTTTAACAGATTCTGGCTTAGTAAAAGAAACAATAATAAAATTTGATGAAGACATAAACGAAAGACAAGTAGAAACAATGACATATATGTTTAACAACAAATTAAAACATCAACCTATAGAAACAATAGACAGACCGTTAGAAGAATTTTTATATGATGAAATGACATACAGTGTAAATGTAATAAAACCAGTAATTGAGCAAATAAAAAAAGTTCTTGAAGAAGACGAAAAAATATATCTTGAAGGAGCAAACAAATCATTTGATTTACCAGAATTTAATAGTTTAGAAGTTGCAAAAAATTTTATAAATGTTTTAGACACAAAAGATCTAGTTACAGACATGCTAAACACAGGTTTTGCAGAAGACATAAATGTATATATAGGTGAAGAAAATCAAAAAGAAGAACTAAAAGATTTTAGTGTAGTTACATTTAAGCACAAAATGAATGGAAAAGATTTAGGAACAATTGGAATAATAGGACCAAAACGAATGGATTATTCAAAAGTTATTTCAGTTATGAAATATATAAATAAAAAACTAAATGATAAAAAATAGAAAGGAGATATATATGTCAAAGGAAGAAAACAAAAATATTGAAGAAACAGAAAACAAAGAAATAAAAAAAGAGGAAAAGAAACAAATTAAAGAAGTAGTTCCCAAAAAAGACTATGATGAATTAGACGACAGATATAAAAGAATTTTAGCAGAATTTGAAAATTTCAAAAAAAGAAGCAAAAAAGAACGCGAAGGGTTATATAATTCAATTTTAGGAGACACAATAGAATCAATACTACCAATTATAGATAATCTTGAAAATGCTGCTAAAATTGAAACAAAAGATGAAGAATATAAAAAGGGAATAGAATTAGTTTTAAAACAATTTAAAGATGTTTTAAAATCTAAAGGAATTGAAGAAATAAAAACAATAGGAGAAACTTTTGACCCAGAATTACATGAAGCAGTAAGCAGTATACAAAATGAAAAATTAGGCGAAAAAGAAATAGCAGAAGAATATAGAAAAGGCTATAAAATAGGAAATAAAGTTATTCGTCATTCTATGGTTGTAGTCGCAAATTAAACAAATTATACTACTTATAATTCATTTATTTTATTATAAATTAAACTTATCACGTTTAATTAATTTACAAATAGTTATTAATTTTAAAATTATAAAAAATTTAGGGAGGAATTTAAAATGGGAAAAATAATAGGAATTGACTTAGGAACAACAAATTCATGTGTAGCAGTTATGGAAGGAGGAGAACCAGTAGTAATACCAAATGCAGAAGGAAATAGAACAACTCCATCTGTTGTAGCATTTTCAAAAAATGGAGAAAGACTAGTTGGACAAATAGCAAAACGTCAAGCAGTAACAAATCCAGACAATACAGTTATTTCTATAAAAAGAAAAATGGGAACAGCTGATAAAGTAAATATTGATGGTGAAAAATTCACACCACAAGAAATATCAGCAATGATTTTACAAAAATTAAAAGCAGATGCAGAAAACTATTTAGGACAAAAAGTAACACAAGCTGTTATTACAGTACCAGCATACTTTAATGATAGCCAAAGACAAGCTACAAAAGATGCAGGTAAAATAGCTGGTCTTGAAGTTTTAAGAATTATAAACGAACCAACTGCAGCAGCTTTAGCATATGGAATGGATAAAGAACAAGATCAAAAAATATTAATCTACGATTTAGGTGGAGGAACATTTGATGTTTCTATTCTAGATATTGGTGATGGTGTATTTGAAGTTTTATCTACAAGTGGTAATACACACTTAGGAGGAGATGATTTTGATAATGCAATTATTGATTATTTAGTATCTGAATTTAAAAAATCAAATGGAATAGATTTAAAAACTGATAAAATGGCTATGCAAAGACTAAAAGAAGCAGCTGAAAAAGCTAAAATAGAATTATCAGGAGTACAACAAACTCAAATTAACTTACCATTTATTACAGCTGATAGCACAGGACCAAAACACTTAGATATAACTTTAACAAGATCAAAATTTGAAGAATTAATCCATGACTTAGTAGAAGCAACAGCAGGACCTGTTAACCAAGCTTTAAAAGATGCTGGAATAACAGCAAATGATATTCATAAAGTATTATTAGTAGGTGGATCTACAAGAGTTCCAGCTGTTCAAGAAGTTGTAAAAAGAATTACAGGAAAAGAACCAGACAAAGGAATAAATCCAGACGAATGTGTTGCAATAGGTGCAGCTATTCAAGGTGGTGTTTTATCTGGAGATGTTAAAGATTTAGTATTATTAGATGTAACACCATTATCATTAGGTATTGAAACATATGGTGGAGTATTTACAAAATTAATTGAAAGAAATACAACAATACCAACTAAAAAATCACAA
>CAKPHJ010000050.1 GCA_934157205.1 uncultured Clostridia bacterium | reverse complement strand
ATGCTGTTAATATAGTACAAAATCCAAAGATAGCAAAAGAATGCGGTAAGTTTTCTTTAATAGGATTTATCATTGGTTTAATAATATCTTTATTAACTACCTTTATAATATTATATGGATAAATGAAAAAGCACATTACAAATAAAGTATTGTGCTTTTTATATGCTTACAGGAAACGTGAAAATTAAATTTAAGCTAATTTTATTATTGAGTAATGAAATTTTATATGACTAAAAAAAGAAGCGGAAAGAAAAGGAAAATAAAGGTCAAAATTTTTCGTGATTAGTTCAATATTGACTGATTATATGTGCAAGTGAAATTTATTATATAATTTTTTCTTTAGAAAGTTGATTATGCTCCCCCCACTTTTATAATGTTAAAAATACTGTACGACTTATATTTGTCGGATAAATCGCACAATATCAAGGATTTGTCTATTGTTGTTTTTTAAAATTATAATATTTTTTTCGTAGTAACAAGAAAAAAATATTATATGAAAACACCTTTACTGAAGCTTGTTTGTAATTTGCTTTGCAAATATACAATAACAAATATTTTTAATTTTTTCCGTTATCAAAGAATAAATATATATTTCTTTAAGATATAATAGCTGAAAGCATTGATTTTAGTAGTATTAAAAAATGAGCTCGAAGATAATCTCAATTTAATTACAGTTATTCTTCGAATTAAAAAATAATATCAATTTGTATTCAATAACTTATATTATCTTTACAAATTATAAATCTCGAAAAAAGTTATTGAATGCAAATAGCAGATAGGGGGAATTTAATAGTCAAAATTCATATAAAAGGAAGGGGGAAGGAAAGCTTTTGCTTTCCCCCTATAATATAAAAATGATTTAATTATAGAACTAAGCTTTTTTTATATATTTTAAATATTTTTAGTTAATATTTCAAATAAGGAATTAATATAATCTTGTTCTGAAAGAAATTTTTGTTTAGATGTAATTTTAAAAAGTAATAATTCTTCTTCTTTGTGCATTATAGTAGAAAAAATTAATTCATAAGAATAATCAGTATTTAAATTTTCAAGTTTTTCTTCTAATAAATGAAAAGTTTCTTCTGTTTCATATATAGTATCAATGATATATTTAGAAATACTTTCAATGCATTTGTATTTGAATATTTTTTCATCTTTAAGTTTTTTAGTAACGTTTTGAAAGGCATTATTTTTGGTATGTGTTGAATTATTTTTTATCTTAGGTACATTTTCACTTTTACTAATATCAACCTTAGTGCTTTTATTTTCTTGTTTAATAGTATTTTCTTTAAATTCTATATTTTCATATGTATATAAATATGTACCATCTAAATAATTATTTAACCAACTTAAGAGAATATCAAGCATTCTTTTACTAGGTATATATATACAAATAGGCTTATTATCACGAATAGCACTTCTCCAAATCCATTGTATTAATTCACTTAAAGCATATAAATTTTCTGAAAAACCATTACCAGTAGGACAATAATTTTTTATAAAATTATATAAATGTGGATTAATAAACCTATTTACAAGGTAAATTAAAACATTGGCATCTTTATACTCATTAGTAGCTTTTGCGTTTATCGGAACATAATTTTTATCTGTTATATATCCACGAGATGATTTAAAATAATTCTTTGCACAATCAAATACTGACCAAATTATTTTTTTGTTTTTATTTATAAGTTTAGGAATGTTATCTTTACAAAATTTATGAATATTATCTTTTAATATTTCTAAAATTTTGTTATCATTGTTGTCTAAATATTTATGGTAAAATGAATAACTTAATGTAATTGTACCTTTTGCCTTTTTATTTTTATCCCAAAAGTTATATAGTGAAATTCTTGAGTTTTTATTCTTGACTATAGACCTTGGGCTTTCTACAAGAGTATATCCAGGAATATGAATATTTTCACAAATCTTAAGTTTTAATATTTTTTCAAAATTTAAATATAGTTTTTTATCATCTGAGATAATAAAATCTCTATTTTCATTAGAAAAATCTATATAATTCTTATTTGAAGTAGATTTTTCAAAGTTTATAGATAATAAATTTTCTTGTTTTTCTGTTATTGGATGAACTGGAATAGGATAAAAGAAATCATATTCAGCACCATAAAAATCAAAATAATATTTCATTAATTGAGCATCCCACAAATAAGTCATAATGCATATACTTTTAAATGAATGAAAAGTTCTTATTGGAAATAATGAAATATAGTAATAGCTATTATTTTCTATTTCGTGTTTTGCTTCTAAGCGGTATACATCATTTTGAGTAAAGTAATCTTTTATACAATTAAAGATAGAGTTTTCTTCAATGATTTTACTATTATTCCACACAAGCAAATTTTCTTGTAAAGGATTGAATTTTAAATAATCATAATTGATTAAATAAGATATATCTGTGTCTGTGAAAGTATATTTTGGTGTAGTTTCTGTTAAATATAATTTATTATCTGTATCGATTTTTATATTAGCATTGAGATTATTAGAACTAATTAATTGTGGAAAATCAGCTACAGAAATAAGAGAATTTAAAGCCTCATCAATAACTAAATTGTAGTTTTTTGCATATGAAGATATTAAATCTGAATTTTGTAGAAATAGTTGATGAGTGCAAATAATGTCTTTTTCTTCTTTTAAATATTTTTCAAGAGTTAATCTCTTGGGTGGATTATCTTTTATTAATGGAAAAAAGTTTTTTAATTTTTCATTATATCTTTTAATTTCATCTAAATAAGGAACAATAATTAAAAACTTTTCATCTGGACTTTGCTTTTTTATATAGTTTATTCTATTTATCATTCCAGTAGATTTACCACTTCCCATTATTGCATCAATAACATTTATTTTTAAATTTTCCATATATATCACTTCCTTAGTGAAATTATATCATAGATACGTAGGATGATAAAAGTTTTGAACATAAAAAAGAAAGTCGAAGATTGACCACTTTTTATGTATAAGAAGCTCGAAGTTTATAGCTATAGAATATGTATTAATAAATAGATATAATGCTTGGAGCTGTAAAACTATAAAAATTTTTAAGCTGATTTTAATTCAAGGCGTAATTTGTCAGCTATCATTGCAATAAATTCTGAAGTAATTGGTAGTGTAAGAATACATTATACTGCGAAATTCCTAAGAAATAC
>CAKPHJ010000049.1 GCA_934157205.1 uncultured Clostridia bacterium | reverse complement strand
ATTTTCTGGAAAGAGTTCGCGAATAGCGGAAGGGTGCCAGAAAATAAGTTAGAATTTCTTAACTTTTGTAATAAGCCTAAGAATTAACATTTTAAAATTATATTTTTAATGTTTTTAGTAAGTAAATTAATAAAATCCATTACTATATATTTTTTTATATACTAAGATTTATCTCTACTCAAAATCTTCAATTAATTGATTAAGTTCTTGTTTTCCAATAACTTTAATTCCATTTACCATATTAGCTTTATCTGTTTGTGTTAAATAATCTACTGCAATTTCTGTAGTTTCATAAAGCCTTTCTTCCCCATTTTCGTCTATAACATATATAGTAACCTTTCCATCTGTATCTTTTACAAGGAAATGTTCCCCACATTCTCCATCTTTTTGTTGATACAATACAAGTTCATTACTGGCATATTTTTCTACTGTATATTTATTATATTTTGACTTTATTTCATCTTCAGTACAATTAACTAGTTCTTGAGGCAATTCTAAATTTTCTTTTTTTACATGTCCGCAGTCTTTATAATAAGTTTTTATAGTAAATGAACAATATGGTGAAATTTTTTCTTGTTCAGAATTTACTTTTATAGTATTTGTTCCTTCTATTTGTTCATATTCATCTGTACAATCATCTAAAATTTCTTCTGACACCTTCGCTTCTACTTTTTCTTCCTGTTTGCTTGTTTTTTGTTTTTCAATCATTTTGTTTGCAGTAAAAATGGCTAAAAATATAATACTTAAACATATTATTATTGCTATAAATATATTTTTTTTCATCTCTTTCATTCCTTTCATATTAAACATATTATTGGCAATTTTGACCATTTTTATACACAAAATGTCTACTTTAAATTTAGTATTCTACTTAATTCTATTTCTCCACATTCATCTGTTCTATAAACTACACAATTAATGTTTTTTAAATTATCCAATGTTTTTTGATTAGGATGTCCAAATTTATTATTTTTTCCTACTCCTATTAATGCAATCTGTGGCTTTACTTCATTTAAAAAACTTTCTGAACTAGATGTTTTACTTCCATGGTGTGCTATTTTTATTACATTTGATTTCAATTTTTTAGTATTTTTATATAATTTAACTATCTCTTTTTCTGCAATTTCTTCTATATCTCCTGTAAATAACATGCTAAAATTATTATATACAAATTTCATTACTATTGAATTATTGTTCATTGCATTTGTTTCAATTTGATCTTTTTTAGGCCATAATATATCAACATATATGCCTTTTTCTATATCTATTTTATCTCCTTTTTTTACTTCACTTATATTTATTGTTTTTTCATTTGCAATTTTTAATAATTCTTCATAATTTTTACTTTTTTCAGTTTGTTTGGCTATAATTACTTTTTTTATCTTTAATTCATTTATAATTGTTAATAATCCTTTAACATGGTCACTATCAAAATGGCTTATAATAACTAAGTCAATTTTTGTATATCCTCTATCTAGTAAATATGGTAATAAAACATTTTTTCCAACATCATAGTTTCCAAGTTCACTACCTCCTCCATCAATTAAAATTGTTTTATTTTTGGGCGTAGTAATAAATGTGCAATCTCCTTGTCCTACATCTACAAAATATATTTTTATTTTTCGAGGAAATAAATAAAAATTAAAAATAATTGTAATACATACCAACATTGCTACTATATTTATATTTTTGTTTTTATTTATTTTAAATTTATATTTTATTAATGCAATTAAATTTTTAACTCTTAATTGTGTTGCTGTGTTTTTGTTTGTGTTATATAACAATATAAAATATTTAACAATAAATATAAAAATATAATATAAAATTATTTGCCAAATTTTAGGTGTTTGTATATAAATTTTAGCACAGGGAAGTTTACTTATTTCTGATATTTTAATTAAAATTTGTGTTCCTATTGTTAAAATATTTATTAACAATTTTGCATATTTAAAATATATTAAAGATAAAATTATAAAACTAATTCCCAATAAAATAAGTGGTCCAATTACTATACTAATAAAAATATTGGCTATTATAAAATATATTGCTACAAAATTGAAATAGTAAATATTAATTGGTAAAATCATAATTTGTGCTGATAATGAAACTGCTAAAATATCTTTTATATTTTTAAATATTTTTTCATATATTTTATTTTTTATATTGAATTTGTTAAAAATCTGAATAAAATTCTTTTGAAAGAAAATAATTCCTAATGTTCCAAAATATGATAATTGGATTCCTATATTATTTATTAAATATGGATTATATAATAATATTAAAAAAAGTGATATTGAAATTGATGTTACTATATCTGTTCTTCTATGTACTAATCCACTTGCTATAAGCAGTATTCCCATTATAATAGCTCTAAAAACAGATATTGAATTTCTTACCATGATAGCATAAATAATTAATAAAAAAATTGTAATTATTTTAGATTGTCTTTTCCCTATAATTTTATTAAAAATTATAGAAAATCCCATAATTATATAATTTACATGCATTCCAGATATTGCTAATACATGTGCAATGTTAGCTATTCTAAAATTTTCTTTTATATTTTCTTCAATTTCACTTGTGTTTCCTAATAATATTCCTTCTAACATTGTAGCTACACTTTGTTCAAAACTTTCGTCTATTTTATTTTTTATTGTTTCTGTTATTTCATTTATGTAATAAAAAAGATTCTTTTTTTGCTTTATTTTTTCTGAATTTTCTACAATTATATTTCCATATATATTTTTAGTTTTTAAAAAATTTTTATAGTCAAATCCACCATAATTTCTTTTTTCTTCTGGCTTTTCATATGTTCCATTTATTTTTAAAATATCTCCATATTTTATTTCTGTTTTTGTTTTATTTTTTATTTGAATATAAAAAATTTTATTTTTAAATTTATTGTTTGTTTTAGATTCAATTACTTTTATTTTATATCTATTGTAATATTCTTTTTCCTCTTTATTTCCTATTACCAAGCATACAATTTCTGCTTTTTTCTCACTTTTATATATGTTTTCATATATTTGTTCTTTAGTATTTATTATAATATTTGAAATAATTGACATTAAAATTATTAGAATTAATGTTTTAGAATTGATTATTAATTTTACATATCTTAAATATCTTTTTATTGAAATAAGTTTTAATTTCTTTGTGGTTATTTCTTTCTTAGATGTTAAAAATTTATATATTATAAAAATTGCAATAATTATAAAATAAAAGAGACATATATTTGATTTTAAATATATGCCCCATAATATAC
>CAKPHJ010000048.1 GCA_934157205.1 uncultured Clostridia bacterium | reverse complement strand
GTTTATGGAAAAGTTTTAAATATTATGATATAAATAGAATAATTAATGTAACTTATAATAATAAAGATTTATTGGATGATAACTATAATACAAATATTCAAAAGCTAAAAAACGAGATAAAATCGATAAATATAATATTAAGTTATGGAGGAAGAATAATAAATGAAATATGATAATAGAAAAAAAGCAGATAAATTAATTCGTTCAAGTGCTGCTGAGTATTTAACATATGTAGCAGCTGCTGGAGAAAATGGAGTAGAACTTAGATATGAAAATGAAAATATTTGGTTAACTCAAAAAATGTTATCAGTATTATATGGTGTATCAACATCTGCAATTAATCAACATATAAAAAAGATATATGAAGATAAGGAATTAGAAGAAAAATCAACTATTAAGAATTTCTTAATAGTTCAAGATGAGGGAAATAGAAAAATTTCAAGAAATGTAATACATTATAATCTTCAAATGATTATAGCAGTAGGATTTAAAGTAGATAATGAAAGAGCTATACAATTTAGAAAATGGGCTAACCAAATAGTAAAGGATTTTACTATTAAAGGATGGGTAATGGATGATGAAAGATTAAAGAACGATGGTTCAATTTTAACTAAGAAGTATTTTGAAGAGCAATTAGAAAGAATACGAGAAATTAGAATGTCTGAAAGAAAATTTTATCAAAAAATTACAGATATTTATGCAACGTCTATTGACTATGATAAAACAGCAAAAGCAACAATTAGATTTTTTTCATCTGTTCAAAACAAATTACATTATGCTGTTTCTGGAAACACTGCTGCAGAAATTATATATAATAGAGCAGATAGCCAAAAAGAAAATATGGGACTAACATCGTGGAAAGGAGCTCCTGATAGTAAAATCCATAAATATGATGTAGTCATTGCAAAAAATTATTTATCAGAAACAGAAATTGGACAATTAGAGAGAATGGTATCTGCATATTTAGATTTGGCTGAAATGCAAGCAATGAGACATATTCCTATGACAATGGAAGATTGGGAAGAAAGATTAAATGGATTTTTAACATTATGGGATCATGATGTGTTAAAGGATAATGGTAAAATATCTGCTGAAATGGCAAAAATACATGCAGAAACAGAATTTGAAAAATATAGAATAGTACAAGATAAAATATATGTTTCTGATTTTGATGAATTATTATTAAAGAGTAAAAATATTAAAGATGAGAAATAATGTTAAAGGAGCTAAAGTTTGAAAAATAATTGTAAAATACAATAGTTTTAATTGAATTTTGTGCCTTAAAAGAAAGGAATGTCAGTAAATATGAAGATAAATTCAAATACTTTAAAACAAGTCGAAGTTAATATAAAGATAAGAAAAGCAAATGAAAATGATGCAAGCAAATGGTTCAAATTTGTCAATAAAGTATGGAGAAATGCATACAAAAATATTTTTCCAGAGGAAGTATTTTTGGAAAAAGAAAGTAATGTAAAAGAAAAAGAAAAAAATTTTAATAAAAATATATATAATAATAATGAAAAGATTGCACTTGTAGCAGAAAATAATGGAAAAATTATTGGGGTAATGCTTGGCGTTATTAATTCTAATTATGAATATTTTCATGATGAATATGCGGATTTAGTTGGATTATATATTGATCCTACTTTTCATGGAAAAGGCATTGGAGGTTCTTTTAAGAAAAAATTTGAAGAATGGGCAAAAAAGAACGGAGCAAGTAAGTATGTAATTGGTGTTTTAAAAGATAATAAAAATGCGAGAACTGTTTATGAATCTTGGGGTGGTAAATTATCTACTTATGAACAAGATTTTTATAAATTAGGAATTGCATACAAAGAAGTATTTTATATTTATGAATTATATATGAAGTAAATAGTATCAATAATTATTATATGAAATGAATTGATAAGGAGGTAAAATAAATGAAGTTATTATTTGCAACAACAAACCCAGCAAAAATAAAGAAATATGCAGAAAAATTAAAAGAAAACAATATAGAAGTATTAACTATTAGGGATTTAGGAATAAATCTAAAACCAGAAGAAACAGGGAAAAATGCTATAGAAAATGCTTATATTAAAGCAAAAGCATATTATGACAAAACAAAAATTACAACTATAGGTATGGATAATAATTTATACATAGAAGAATTGCCAGAAGAAAAACAACCAGGAACTCATGTAAGAAGAGTGAATGGAAAAGAACTAAATGATGATGAAATGATTGAATATTATAGCAACTTAGTTAAAGAATATGGAGGAAAACTTACAGCTAAATGGGTATATGGAATGGTAATATATAATGGAAAAGAATCAAAAGAATATAGTTGGAGTAAGAGCCATTTTTATTTTGTAGACAAGCCTTGTGAGAAAAGAAATCCAGGATATCCATTAGATTCAATTTCAATTATGCCAGAATGTAATAAATATTTTGTAGAGTTAACAGAAGAAGATAGAAAGCAAAAAAATTATAAAGAAGATGATGTTATTGATTTTATAGTAAACAATTGTAATAAGTTGAATAATAAAATATGTAATTAGAAGATTTTTGGGAGCTTATCAGTTTGTCCTGCCCATTCTTTTGGAAAAGCAATTCTCTGATTGAATTTCTTTTCTAAAGATGGAGGAACGCACTGTGCAGCCCAACCACCATTTGGATATGGGAAAATTACAAAGTTAATAGGATTGTTTTCTACTATTGTTGCATTAATATTAACAACAGTTTCCATCCAATCTAGTGTTTGAGATGGAATTTCCAGAATACCATTTTTAAAATAATTGCAATCATTCCAATTATTTATTATGGTTTCTTTGGCTATTAACTTACCAATTGTTGTTCTTAATTCTTATTCTAATATTTCTATTGTTGTTAATAATGCTTTGAAAAATTGATTATTAAAATTATCAATATTAGAGTTAAACCATAAAGGCAAAAAAGAAGAAATAAAACTAAAACAGTGCTTTTCAGTTAAAATTCCATTATCTTCACAGTCAAAAAGTGAAATGAATAAATCATCAAAAAGTTCATAAATTGAATCAACATTGCAGGTTATAGAATTAAAATATCTCACTAAAAACTGTTTAATTTATAGATTATAATTACTATGGAAAAGAGGATATAAGATGATAAAAAGATATAAAAAGAATGAAATTGAAAATCTAGTTAAAATATTAAAAAATGATGGTGTAATTAGTGTGCCAACTGATACTGTTTTTGGTATATGTGCTAGAATAAATTCAGAGACAGCACATGATAAATTAATAGCTGTAAAAAATCGTCCAATAAAAAAGTCATTTCCTGTAATGTGTGCAAACGAAGAACAGATAAAAAACATAGCTATTGTAGACGATGTTGCCAAAAAATTAATTAAATCATTTATGCCTGGGCCAATTACATTAGTATTAAAGAAAAACAAGGATTTACCAGAATATGTAACAAACGGAAAAGATACAATTGCAATTAGAATGGCAACATCAGAAACAATAAAAAAATTAATTCTAGAATTAGGAAGTCCAATATTTATGACAAGTGCTAATCAAAGTGGAGAACCTACTTGTACCAGTTTAGACGAAATAGAAAAAATGTGTCCAAAATTAGATGGAATGATGGAAGGAAATGTAATTTTTTCAAAAGGAAGTACAATTATAGATTGTAGTACTGATGAAATAAAAATATTAAGAGAAGGTCCAATAACAATAGAACAAATAAATGAAATAGTAAATTACAAGTAAGCAACAAATTACATTTTTAGAGCAGATAGTTAGTTGATAATTATCTGCTTTTCTTGTAGGATAGTAAAAATAAAATATTAAGAGAAACTGGAAATGCAAATGGGGACATATTTAAAAAATTTTAAAAATAAATTTTTAAAGTAAGAGAGAATTTTTATAAGAAAACTGATGTATATATAGTATAGGG
>CAKPHJ010000047.1 GCA_934157205.1 uncultured Clostridia bacterium | reverse complement strand
ATATAAAACTTGATGTTATAGACTAAAAAACTTGTATAAAATACATAATTGTGATATAAATATAAATGAAAACAAATAATAGAAAGGCGGAATTTTTGTGGAAGAAGAGATTGGAAAAGAAGTAAAAACAATTTTAGTTGTAGACGATGAACAACCAATAATTGACATTTTGGTTTATAACTTAAAAAGAGAAGGATACAATGTTATAGAAGCTACAGACGGTATAACTGCAGTAAATATTGCATTGGAACAAAAACCAAATTTAATTTTATTAGACATAATGCTTCCTAAGTTAGACGGTCTATCTGTATGCAAAAGAATAAAAAATTCTCTAAACGTGCCAATTATTATGTTAACAGCAAAAGACGGAGAAATAGACAAAATTTTAGGTTTAGAACTTGGTGCAGATGATTATATAACAAAGCCTTTTAGTGTAAGAGAACTAGTAGCTAGAGTAAAAGCAAATTTAAGAAAAATAGAAGTTGTATCAAACAATAATCAAGCTTTAAATGTACAAAACGAAGAAAAGAAAAAAGAAAATAAAATTAAAGTAGGAGAGCTAGAATTAGATTTAGATAAATTCGAAGTAAAAGTTAGAGGAAAAATCATAGATTTAACACTAAGAGAATTTGAAGTATTAAAATTCTTAGCATCACAACCAGAACAAGTTGTAACAAGAGAAACACTTTTGGAAAAAGTATGGGGTTATGAATATTATGGAGATATAAGAACAGTAGATGTTACAGTTAGAAGAATAAGAGAAAAAATAGAAAAAGATACTTCAATTCCAAGAATATTAATAACTAAAAGAGGCGTAGGATATTATATTGCTTCAACATAAAAAACAAAAGAAGGAGAAATCGAAGTATACTTTTGTAAGTGACTTTTGAAGATCCTTCTTTTTATTATATAAGTATTAATTAGATATTATATTTTAGAACAAAATTTTGAAAATATAAGGAGAAACTATGAAATCAATTGTGAATAAAGATAAAGATAAAATTTTTGAAATTTATGAAATGTTTAAAAAAGATTCAAATTCAATAGATAAATTAAATATAGAAGAATTGGAAGTTATAAATCAACTTTGTAAAGAGGAAATTAAAATAAAAAATAGAAGGTTAAAAGAAAAATTACAAAAAATAGAATCAGATAGAATACTAATAGAAAAATACATAAATAAACTATAAAAATAGTAAAGGAATAATATAAAATGGCAGAATATGTAGGAAAAATAAGTAAACAGAAAAGAAGTAGTAAATCTAGAAGTAGAAAAATAAAAAGAAGTAATAGAATAACTGCAAAAGAAATTGATGATTTTATTATAAATGAAATGAAAACCAAAAAAGGCAAATATACTGGAGAAGAAGAATTTTTATTAAAGTATTTTAATATTCAAAGTACTAATATACCAAGAAGAAAACTAAGATTATCTAAATTTTCAAAAGAAAAATATCATAAATATAAAATTACTGATGATGAATTGCAAATACATAGATACAAAGCATTAATAGATTTTTTGAAATTATATATAGAAATTAAAGATAAATATTTAAAACTTAGTTTAAACGAATCTAATATAAATAATGAAGCTATAAAATATTTTGAAGATGAAAGTGAAATAGAAAAAGACTATGAAAAAAACACTACAATTGTGAAAAAAATGAGAAATTTATTAATATTAAATAGAATAGCTCATAATAGTCTTGATATGGTTAAAAATATTTTGCTTTTGAAATTTCCAAATCTTAAAAAACTAGAAAAAGGAAATATGAATTTTGTACAAGGACATATAAAAAATTTTTTTGATGAAGATAAAAATATATCTAATGAAGCTAGAAAAAGATTATTAAAATATTTTAGTCAAGATGAATTAAATTTAATATATAAAAATCAAAGTATAAGATTTTGCTCAGAAGTTACTAAATGGATGTTCAAGGAAAAAGGTAATTATATTTTAGAAATAGTAGATGAATTGAAAAACAACAATTATGGATATAATTATGGATTAAGCAAAGATAAAATAAATAGACCTCTTATATTATTTGATATACCTGGATATGGCCAATTTTCTGTACATTTGGGAAAAAATGCTAAAGAAATGGTAGAAAAATTAAAACAATGTGGTATTAAAGAATTTGATGGAGAAAATGCAAGACAAAAAATGTTCTTACTTAAAAGACCTACTAAAAGTAAAGAACAAAAAATATATACAGAAAAAGCCCCCAAATATTTAGAAGAATTAATAAAACAAAATCCATATAAATCTCCAACTTCAATAAAAATTGAAAAAAATAGAATTCAAAATATAATAGCTAATTGCAAAGATACAAAAAAAGCAGAAGAAATATATCAACTGTTACAACAGTATGAAATTGATTTAGAAAATATTACAAAAGAAGTTTTAGAAAATGCAGATATAGATTTAATACCAGAAATTATAGATTTTATTAAAGAAAATAATATTAATTTAAGCAAAGTTAAAGGATTACTAGCTATAAATGAAAATCAATTGTTATATATATACCAAACAATATCAATTTTGAAAAATAGAGGAATAAATAATTCTATATTACAAGAATCACCACAATTTCTAAAAAACGTAAAAGTCGAATATATAGATGATATTCTTCGAATATTAAAAATATATAAAATACCTTTTTCAAATAAAAATTTAGGAAATGCATTTAAAAGCAATCCTAAAAATATAGAAGAAAACTTAGATCTTTTAATAGAAGAAGGGGTTTATAGTTCAAGTAAAGAAAACTTAACCAGAACATTTTCAATAAAAAGCAGTAGCTTAAATATGAAAATAAATTTATTAAAAAAATATGGAATAAATTTAGCAAAAAGAGAAAACAAAAAATTAAAAATAAATGCAAAAATATTTAAATCAAAAAATCAATTAAGTAGTGAATTTAAAATTGGAGTGCAAGAAATTTTAAAAAGATTTTCAAAAAAGCAGGGACAATATTTAGTAAAGAAAAGTAAATATTGTAAATATATAGATAGTAAAGAAAATATTGTATTAAATAATAAAAAAATGCAAATGTTAAATGAAATATATTCTAATATAGAAAGCTCAGAAACTCAAAAAGGAATTCAGTTAAGTATTGGAATATACAACTACAGTGTTCCAAAAGTAAAAAGACAAATTTCCAAAATATTAGAAAATATAGATGTACAAAATTTAGAAGAAAAAGAAAAACAAAATATTTTAAAAATAGCATTATTGTATAATAAAAATATAAATAAAGATGAGGTTGAATATATAAGCAAGTATATAGTAAAAGCTGAGGAGGAAAATAAAAAGAAAAAAATTCTTGCCCAAAAAAGTAAAGAAGAAAGAAAAGAAAAAAGAAAAGAAAAAAGGCTAAGAGATTTACAAAAAAAATCAAAAGAAAATCTTAAGGCTATTAAAATGTTACAAAAGTTACAAGATAAAGAAGATAATGCAGAACAACTGCAAAAAGAAATAGACAAACTTCTAAGAAAACAACAAATATTAGAAAAAAGAATAGAAGACTTAATTAAAAATAAGGGTTCTATACAAAAGTAACAAAAAAATAAGCTATACATAAAATAATATAGGCTTATTTTTTTCTATTATAAGAAAGTTTTTCCGAACTTTCTATAATATTAAAATAATAATTACTAGGAAAGGTGGGATAAAATATGAAAACAATATTAGAAGTAAAAAACATTAGTAAAAAGTATCAAAACAAAGAAGGAGAAATTTTAGCAATAAATAATGTAAATTTTCGTATAAAGCAAGGCGAATTTGTAAGTATAATAGGACCAAGTGGATGCGGAAAATCAACATTATTATCAATAATATCTGGTTTAGAAAAAAAGACAACAGGAGAAATATACATAGAAGGTCAAAAGACAAATGGAATTTCAAATAAAATAGGATATATGTTACAAAGAGATTGTTTGCTAGAATGGAGAAATATTTTAAATAATACATTATTTGGTTTAGAAGTTAAAGGAATAAAAAATAAAGAAAATATTGAATATGTACATGAATTATTGAAAAAATATAAATTGGAAGATTTCATAAATAAATATCCATCTGAACTATCTGGTGGCATGAGACAGAGAGTGGCTTTAATAAGAACACTTGCTGTTAAACCTAAAATTTTATTATTAGATGAAGCGTTTTCAGCTTTAGATTATCAAACCAGAATAATGGTTACAAATGATATTTACTCAATACTTAGAAAAGAAAAAATAACAGCAATAATAGTAACACATGATATATCAGAAGGTAGATTTCAAAGTAGACAGTATGTGGGATAGAACAATTTGAATTTATAGAAAATATATAAATTTCAAAGTTTGAAAAAATTTTGAAATTTATTTTTAACTATTGACAAAAACAAATGTTTGATATAAAATTGAGAAAAATATAAATTTTGTAGGTTTATGGAAAAGTTTTAAATATTATGATATAAATAGAATAATTAATGTAACTTATAATAATAAAGATTTATTGGAT
>CAKPHJ010000046.1 GCA_934157205.1 uncultured Clostridia bacterium | reverse complement strand
ATACTTTACAATACCTGCTGCTTCTTCAAATATGTGTCTTCTATCTTCAGATTTATTGCTTAAAATTTCATCGATTTTTCCTTGACCTATAATAGAATAGCCATCTTTTCCAATTCCAGTATCCATAAATAATTCTAATATGTCTTTTAGTCTACATGGTACTTTATTAATATAATATCCTGTTTCACCGCTTCTATATATTTTTCTTGTTACTGTTACTTCTGTGTATTCTACTGGTAATGAGCCATCTTGATTATCAAAAACAAGTGATGCTTCCGCAAAACCCAATGATTTTCTATTTTGTGTTCCTGCAAAGATTATATCTAAAGATTTTGCTCCCCTTAAAGACTTCATACTTTGCTCACCTAAAACCCATCTTATACTATCAGAAATATTACTTTTACCAGAACCATTTGGTCCTATTACACTAGTTATTCCAGGCATAAATTCTAACACTGTTTTATCAGCAAATGATTTAAACCCTTGTAATTCTAACCTTTTTAAATACATTTGTTATCACCTTTATTTTTGTTTTTATAGCTTTTAGTTTATACTATTTTTTTATTTTGGTCAAGGTTTAATTAGAGGATTTAGTTTTCCAAAAAGTAATCTGTTATACCATTAAAAATCCCCCATGCTAATCTATTTTGATATTCATCTTCTAATAATTCTTTTTCTTCTTCTGGATTTGATAAAAAACCACATTCAACAATTGATATTGGAATTTCAACATGTTTCATTATATATACAGTATTTAACTTCATTACAACCCTTTTATTTTCTTTTTGAATAGATTGGTTTAACGCATTCTGTATATTTTTTGCTAAATTAATACTTTTTTCATTTCCTTCGTTATAGAAACATTGCCAGCCCCAGTATTGTTGCTGTGGTATTTTATTTAAATGTATACTTACAAAAATATCTGCTTGTGATTCATTTCCTATTTTAACTCTATTATGAATGTCCGAAATTTTCTTTTCTTTTAATGTTGTTTTATCTAAATCATATATCGCATTTTCATCTGAACGTGTTAAAAAAACTGTGCAACCACTTGCCTCTAATAGGTTTTGAAGTTTTAAAGTTATTTTTAAATTTGTTTGTGCTTCAGATGTTCCAGAATTACTTTGCGCACCGTTCATCTGGAATTCCGATGTCCGTGCATCTAATACAACTGTTTTTCCAGATGTAGGAGTTGCAACTGTTTCTACAACTGAATTATTCTCTCCTATAAAATTACTTGCATTTTCGTTTTTATTAGCTATTTTAAATGAAAATGCTAATAAACTCACAAATATACATGATAAAATTAAACTTATTCTTTTTTTATTTATTACAATCATAAAAACACCTTCCTTATATATAATATTTATATTAAGGATTTTGGGTTTTATTCTACATATTACAATTTAGTATATAATAACATTAGCACTTATAAATATTCCTAAATTCAATTTAATTCTGATAAAATTCTTTCTATTTCATCCCATGATTCAGCCACTCTAATATCATTTCTTAATTTGCTTTTATCTGTACTAAATAATACTCTTCTTTCTACTTTTTTATTAACTAAATGCCTAACATCATCGTCGCATAAAAAACAAATATTATTTTTTAAACAAATATCTTGTTTTGATTCATAAGATGAAGATATTATACCCTGAATATTTTCACTTAAATCATACTTTTTTAACCAATCATATATAGGTTTAATTAATTCTTCAGTTCTTGCTGTTATAATGTATATATTAAATTCATGTGATAATCTTTTAATTGTTTTTATTGCTTCTAATATTGGCTTCGTTTTATATAATATTTCAGGTCGAAATATTATTTTTGACATATCATTATATAATTTTTCTACTTCAGAATTTGTCAAATTTTGGCTTAGTTCAGAATAAAAACTAGTCTTATCTGCACATTTTATACTATATCCTTTACTTCTTAGCCATTCTATCTTTTCTTTATTAGTATCTGCTATAACCCCATCAAAGTCAAATGCTATTTTTTTATCTTTCAATTTTTTCTTCATACTCCTTAACTTTTTTTAAAAATTCTTTTACTTCTTTTGGAATCATTAATGCATAATATTCTGGTAAATGAAGTTGCAAATTTTTATTTTTTATTACATACTCCTGTAACTTATTTAAACTTTCTTTTTTAGTAAATTCTAAACTCAGAAATTCTTTTATCGGTATTTCTAATAATGCTGGTAAATCATTTGGTTCAATAGCTTCTTTACTTAAAATTTCTAAAAGATAGAAGTCTGCTTCCATACTCAGATTAGAATCTCTCTCAAATATATTTAAATCCCCCATTATAATCTTTTTAGTAAAAATGGGATTTGATGTCACTCTAAGGTCTTTTTCTTCTATTCCTTTTACCTCTTCTAACACTTCTCTTATCAATGCTATTTTTGAACTATCTTTATCTTGTTTCTCTATTCGTCCACCTAATGTCTTTATTATTGTTGCTTTTTCTTCATTTTCTAAATTGTACCATCTTTTTGGTTTTTGCATTCCTAAAACTATATTTCCATTATGTATGACTACAGATTCTGCTCCTTTTATTTCTTTTAAGTCATTATCTTTCATCTCCATTAAAAGCTATCTCCCTTCCATCTACTTGTAATGTAGCGCAAATTTTACAATTTATTTTATTATTTTCCATACTACTTCCACAGTGTACACATCCGTCCTTTTTTTCTTGTTTAAATTCAAAATTTTTGTTATATATTTTAAATAATGCATATTCAAATTTATTTCTAAATTGAAATATTTCTTTACAGCTTGTCAAAAATTCTTCATCGGAAATTTCGTCTCCAATGCTTTTTATTGTTTCATATATTCCAGAACCGGTAAATGCCATTGTCTGTGGTCTTGTTATACTAATTTGCGGTAAAATACCTTCATATGACTTTCTTAAAGGATATTTTGTTTTTATTTCTCCATCCTCTTTCATTCTTTCTTGTATTGGAATAGACAAAATCTCTTGTTTTACTCTCTCATCGTAGAATGGTGCTATATATTCCATTTTCATACTTTTAGCAATTACATCTGACATTACTACAATCTCTTTTAGTCTATCCTGTATTGTCGTATCTAAAGATTTATAATCTCCTTTCCAATTTTTAAAAAATGGAAAACTTCCTAACAAGTCATCTGCACCTTCTCCACTTGATATACTTTTTAAGCCTGCCTTTTTTGCATACATTGTTCCTAAAATTAATGTTGTTGTAGAACTAATCCATTCCGGATTAAAGGATTTCAATTTTTTAACCGATGTCTCTACCATATCTTTTACTTGTTGTGGTTTTACATAAAATATATATTGATTATTTATTCCTAATTCTTTCGATACTATTTTGCTATATTCAATATCTGAACTTTCTTTACCTTCTACACCAACCGTTATTCCCATAACATCTGGATTATATTTATGTGCGGTGTACAATATTGCCGAACTATCTACTCCTCCAGAAAATAATACTGATTCTGGTGTGTTCTCTTTTATTACATTATCAATTTGATTTCTTTAACAAATCTGGTCTAGTAGTACAAGACCATTTGATTTTTTTTCCATTGTTTATTAGCTCTTGGCATAATTCCATAGCTTTTTCTTCATTTAATGTAAAATCTGGTGCAAAAAATTTAACATATTGATAATCTATAGAATTAATATAATTTACTATGTCTTTTGCTTTTCTTCTTCTTTCTTTTTTTCCATAATACAATACCGCATTACAGTAAGTACAATTATATGGACATCCCCTTGCTATCGTTACTACTACCTGCTGTTTTCTTTCCATTTCAAAATATTTCTTAATTGGAACTTTTGATAAATTTGTATACCCCCATTCTTCTGGCTCCAAAAAAGCTCCCTTTTTACAATTTAATAATTGCCTATTTCTTATTAAAATAACTCCTCTCATGTTATTTTCTTGTATCTTCTTTATACTATATTTAAAAAATCTAATATTGCTATTTCTTGGTCACATTCTCTTGAAACTATTGCATCAAAACTTGTTTTCATGAAAAATTTTGGCAAATATATTGGCATTTCTCCATAAGCAATTGTTTTGCATTCTGGCAATATTTCTTTTATATACTCATGTAGTTTAATTGTATTTTGCAAATTTTCTGTATTAATATAGAATGCAATAGCTTTATATTCACTATTAATTATTTTTTTCATTATATCTTGAAACTCTGTTTGTTCAGCTTCTATATCTAATATGTCGACTTCTTCTCCTATTTTTTCTCGATGTAATTTGTTATTTCTCCTAAATGTACAAAGTGATAAGGTGCATTTACATGATTAGATTTTGTTGATAGTCCACTATCTGCCCATACAAATAAAAAATTTGAATTCATAGCTGGTTCTCCTTTAATATTTCTTTATTTTTGAAAATTTTACCATATTTTACAATTTATGTCAATTAGTTGAGGTTTATTGATAGCATAAATTTTTAGTAGGAAAACTTTTCATTAAAATCATAAATTTCTTTTATTTCATGACTTCAGAGATTTC
>CAKPHJ010000045.1 GCA_934157205.1 uncultured Clostridia bacterium | reverse complement strand
ATTATCAAATTTAAATGTTCCATATGCTGTCGGTGAAACCGTATTTGTTGCATTATCTTTTAAATTTGTTACTTTTACATGTAAATACCATGTTCCATCTAATTTATTATTTGTTATAGTTGCTCTTCCACTACTTGCATTATTTGATATAGTTATATTTACCGTTCCAGAATTATCTCCATAATAGCTTGAAGGTGTACTAGTTGATTGTGTCCATTTATAGTTTACTGCATATGTACCATTTGCTAAATTACTTCCACCTGTATCTTGTATTGTAACTGTGGCAGTATGTGATTTTGCTACTGTTGTATTGCTTGTTACAGTTAAAGTTGGATTTGTAGAATCCATTTTTACTGTTAATGTTGTTGCTGAAGAATAATTTCCTACTTTATCTTTAGCATAAAAATATCTTGTTACACCTGAAGTTGTTGCAGTTACTGTTGTATTGTTTCCACTAATTGCTGTTTTGCTTCCAGAACTAGAAGTTGCATAGGCATAGCCATCCATTCCTGTACCATTTGTATTGTCTGTTGCAGAAAGTCCTATATACGTCGAGGCTGTATTGGTCCACAAGGTACTAGTTCCTCCAGCTGATACTGTTCCTAATTGTGTTCCAGATGAGCTAGATTTTTTTACTGTTAATGTTGGTGCATTTGGTGGTGTTTTATCATAACGATATGGTCCATAACGATGATACTTTGTAGAAGATACTGTTACAGTTGCACCATTTGAACTTGATAAGTTATCTGCTTTGTCTTTTACCTGTCTTACAAATAAATAATAGTCATATCCTTCTGAAGAAATTGTTACAGTTGAACCACCTGCTGTATAATTTTTCCATGATCCTCCAGTTAAACTTGTAGAACTTGTAGATAAATAATATTGATAACTATTTGAACTTGAAAGTCCAGATTCATCATTTCTTTTTACATCATCATAAGCACCTAATGTTAAATTTATAGGTGAATTTGATGTTTTTGAAGTTATACTTGCTTCAACTCGCGGACTACTATTATCAAATATAATGTCAGAACTTTTAGCTGTAATTACATTATTTGATGGGTTTCCATTGTAATCAACTAATCCTTCTATTTTTACACATAACTTATATTTTCCTGTGTCTCCTGTTGGAGAATTAATTGTAGTTGTTATATTTGTAGTTGTTGTGTTTCCAATTGTAATACTTGTTGAGTTAGGATATGTAAGGGTTTGACTTGAGTCACTTTTTATCCACTGATATTTTAAAGTATATGTACCTTTTTGCAGACAACTACTGCTTTTTTCTGTGCCATCATCACCTGTGTCATATATTTTAACACTTACTTTATGTGTTTTTGCAGCATTATTATTATCTGGTGTTATTTGAATTTTAGGTGCTACTTTATCATTTCTAGGTTTTTGATCTTTTATTGTATATGTTTTATTGCTTCCACTTGCATTAAGTTTTAATCCTTTTACTTGAGAACCATTCCATTTATTATTTCCGTATTGAATTCCATAAGAATTATTAATTGAAATATTTGATTCATATGGTTCAACATCTACTATGTGACTGCTTAAACCATCTACACTCGCATTTTCAACTAATCCATTTCTTCCATATCCTTCTACTGTAGTTACTTCTACAATAGTATATGTATAATTTGTATTTAGACCTTGTATTGTAAATTTTCCATCTGACCCTATAACAAATGAAGCACCTCCTGTTATATTATTTTCTGTATATTTCCAATCACTTCCTGTTATTCCATTATCAGTATACTTTCCTGTGTAAACAATTCCATGATATTTCATTATATTCTTCGTTTGGTCTACATCTCCTGCATTATTATTTGTTACTGTAACTTTTGTATTGCTAGAATTATATGCATAACCTGCTGGATATCTACCATGGCCAATATCATCATTATCAATATTTCCCGAACAATCATTACTTACCCAGCCTACTTGACTTCCATTACTATTTACAGCTAACAATTTAAATCTTACACCAGGAAGTGTTACATTATTTTCACCTAATTTTTTTATGGTAAGTTCTCCTGTATTACTACTTGATAGTAACATTATATTATCTTCGTCTGATTGAATTGTAGAATCTGAATTTTGTTCTGTTAAATCACTATTTTCTTCATCACTACTTAAACTGAATAATCTTTGGAATCTTTTTACTAAACTTGCTTTTTCAACACTTTTAGCTGTTATGTTATATCCTACTATATTTTTATCTGTAATTTGATTTTTTTCTTTGTTTTTATTATAAATATTTTCATCTTTATAATCTACTATTTGTAAGTCTCCAGAATCATCATCTTCTATATAATATATATATGTTAAACAATTTTCAGATATTGAAGATATTGTCGCAATTTTTTCTTTTCCATCTCCAAATTTTATTTTTAACATTGGTACTGTACTTGCATCTAAATTTTGTTTTTCTTCTGTATAATATATTTTTTCACTATATGGTATAGTAATTTTTATAATTTGACCTTGTTCATATTCTCCACTTTTAGGTGTTGTTACATTTATTGAATTTAATTTGTAAACATTTCCTAAATCATAATTTAGTGTTTCTGAACTTTGATTATTTAATTTTATTTTTTTAATTTCAGAATATAAATTATCTGAAACATATAAAACAGTGTTTTCATTTCCACATTCTTTAAAAATTGTTTCGTCATTAGTTATATTTTCAAAGCCATCTCCTAAATATATTTTGTTTAAACTATTTTTCCCACATTCGAAAAACATATTGTTCATACTTGTAACATTTTTTGTATTAAAATTATCTTCGAATTTTAGCTCGGCCATTTTGTTATATCCACATCTATAAAACATATTGTTCATAGAAATAGTACCATATGTGTATAAATTATTTAAGTTAACAAATGTATTTTCAGTTCCATTGTTATAACCTATATATGCAAATAAATTATTAGAATTATAATTTGTATTAATTACAGTGTTACTTGCAATTGTTAAATATCCATCTTTAAACCATGCTTTTATCGAATTATCATTACTGCTAGAAATATCATAACTACTTTCTGGTTCGTTTTCTAAGCTATTTGCAAATTTTATTTGTTTTATATTTTGACGTTCTAAATTTGGTATTCCTAAAAAACTACTACTTTCAAAAATTTCATTTTCTTCTTTTTTTATTGAGTTAAATATTGTTATTGTTTGTTCACTTGAAGATTCTTCTTCTTTTTTTATTGTATCTTTTGAGATTATTAAATTAATTTTGTTTATATCTTCTTGTGAAGTAACTCCTTGTAATGTGATTTTATATTTTGCTGAATCTATTTGCTCTAAGCTAATATTTTTTTGTTCTAACTCATTCTTATTATTATATACCACTCTTACATTTGATTGATTTAAGTTGGTATAAAAATCATTTGTTTCATTTACATATTTTAGGCCTGGTATTGCATTTAATGTTACTTCTGTATAGTTTTCTGAAATGTTCATTTGTACATCTTCAACTAACCATTGACATTTTGTTTCAAATTCTTCTTTGTAGTTTTCATTCCAATTTCTGTTTTTAGTATAATTATTCCACCACTTTTCACCTTCTGAATAATTTTGACTTGCAATAACAAATGTTTTTAATTCTTGTGTATTAAATTTTATAAAATTTTCGTCTTGAGTTGTTTCTATTTTTTTTCCATTTTCATCAAAAATTGTATATTTTTTTTCTTCTTCTTTTTTTATTTTTATTTCAATATTTTCATTATATTTAGATGGTATATATTCAGTATTTTCATTACTTAAAATTTTATTTGTAACTATTTTTTCAGTATTGTAAGTTTGGTTATTGTTTAAAAATTCTTTTTGCTCACTATTTTGATATTCTGTTTTTACTTCTGAGTTCCATGGCATATAACCACTTACTTCTATTGTTCCATCTGTATAATTTTGATTATATAATATTTGTTTTTCACTTTCGTTATTAGAAACTTCTTTTGTATCATATTGAACATTAAGTGTTATACTTTTTTCTTTTACTTGTTCTTCTGTTAATATAATTTCATTTGTGGTATCCTCGTTTGTAATAACTTCTTGTGTTTCACTATTATTATATTTTTCATAGTATTTTTTTATTTTTTTACCATTTATATTTTTTGGAAGTGTTAACACATATTTATTCGAATTGCTTAATACTGCCTCTGCTTTTACTTCCTGTGTATTGTTGTTGTCAGATACTGAAACACTCATTTCTATTGTTTCATTTGCTCTAGATTCGAAAATTCTTTTGTATGCATTTATGCATATAATAACTATAATTATAAAAAATATTAAGTTTTTTATTCTTTTGAATATTGTTTTACTTTTTAACATATTTTTACTCCATTTTTTTATCTTTCTTTCTATGCATATTATATCAATATCCGACTTTTTTTTCAATAATTATTGACAATATATTTTAGGTAAAAATTGTATATTATTTATAATTTTATATTAAGAAAACATTTAACTATAATTTTAAAATTCAATGACGAATGTGAATGGAAAAATTTTAGAAATTCTTATGAAATTTTCTGGAAAGAGTTCGCGTTTAGCGGAAGGGTGCCAGAAAATAAGTTAGAATTTCTTAAATTTTGTAATAAGCCGAGGAATTGACATTTTAAAATTATATTTCAATGCTTTCTTATATTAATTTGTTCTGATTCATTATCTGTAACCATTTGTAGTATATTTTTTTAAAGTATTGACTTACATATATTTCCATGATAATATATAGGCAAGTTATGAAAATTATATTTATAATATTTCTTTATGTACA
>CAKPHJ010000044.1 GCA_934157205.1 uncultured Clostridia bacterium | reverse complement strand
TAAATAATGAAACAAATGAAGGATATGGAAATTGGGCAATAGATGAAAAAATAAGTGAGTTAACAGCAAAAATCGATGAATTAACAGAATTATTAAAAAAAGTAGAGGAAAAAGAAAATATAGGAAAGATGTTAGAAGAAAAAGAAAAGCAACTAGAAGAGGAAGGAATACCATATGGAGAATGGCAACTAGATGAAGAGTGGATGAAATTAAAACAAGAGTATGAGAAAATAGAAATTCAAGAACCAAATACAAAGAAAAAAGATAAAAAAGAGCAAGTTGTATATGATAAAAGAAAAGAAGAAAAAGAAAATATAAGAAAAATGTTAGAAGAAAAAGAAAAGCAACTAGAAGAGGAAGGAATACCATATGGAGAATGGCAACTAGATGAAGACTGGATGAAATTAAAACAAGAGTATGACGAAATAGAAATTCAAAAACCAAATGCAAAGAAACAAGATAAAAAAGAGCAAGTTGGAGAAAGTAGTAGAAAAAAAGCAGATGATAAAGCTAAAAATGCAAAAAGTGAACAAGAAGAAGGAAAATCACAAGAAGATAATAGTGATCCAACAATTATAAGAGTTACAGATGTTGAAATATTAGATAATGATAGTGATAATGGCAAAATAAATACAGCAGGTAAAAGAAAATTTATAGGAATTAAAGGAATAGTAAATAAATTAAAAGAAAATATAGAAAAAAGAATTGGTACAAATTCAGATAAAAAATCTATGTTTGGAAAAATAGAAAATAGTAGTGAACAGGATGAAAAAGATAATGCAACAAAAGAGAAAAAAACTGAATCAAAAGCAGGTAAATCATTGTTTGGAAAAATAAAAGAATTTATCAAAGACAGATGGAAGCAATTATCTTTATTAGGAGTTGCAACTTTGGGAGTTTTAGCTGGAGCTACAGCAGTAAGTGATGGACAAAACAAAGATGATAATAATAAGGCTCATACTTCTTCAGCATCAGAACAGTTAGAACAAAATGATGTTTCACAATGGGTAGATGGACTTGAGGTATTTGAACAAGCTAAATTAGATTTAAAATTTCTTAAAAAATTGGATTTAACAAATAATGAAGGGGAAAAAATATCTGATGCAATATTGGAAGAAGCACAAAGAAAACCTGTAACTGTGATGCAAAAAGAAAAAGATGGTACAGTTGTAGTGGAATTATTAATAGATAATTATGAGATTGATGAAAATGGCAATCTTAAAAAGAATAAAAATATACTTCCAAAGAGCATATATGGTTATACAAAAATTGAGAAGTTTGATGAAGTGATAAAAGAAATAGAAGAAAATAATAGTATGTCAGCAACAAATGGATTTAGAGACGGATTAAGAGTTGAATTTGTGCAAAGACCAAATAGTATTAAGTACCCCAATGAAGAAAATTCAGTTGAAGTTAATAAGAGCTTGGAAAAACAAGATGATGGAAGAGATTTATAAATAAAAATAAAGTATAGAGAACATTAAATACATGCGTTTTCTATGCTTTTTTAATTTTACAACAAAAAAATAAAGAAAACAAAAAATGGAAAAATCATTGCATTATTTACAATAATGTGATATTATGTAAAATAGAGTGAAAATAAGAAAGATAGGAGAGAATTTAAATGAAATATCAAATTGAAGATTCTTGTAGTGTGCCTACATTAACAAAATTGGTAGAATTATATTCAAAAGGAAAAGGGGAGGTATATTTATATTATGGAATAATAGATGATTCAGAAAATGAAAATGAAAATGCTAAGCATTTAAGAGAATTTACAAAGTGGATAAAAAGACCTTCTTATATTGAATTTTATAATAATTATAGAAATATAAAATTAAATGATAAGAGTACAGAAGAAAGTTTAAAAAAATTTTTAATGAAATATAAAGATTATATGAGTATTACTCCTTTTTTATCAGAAGAAGTATATAACTTTTATATGCTTATGATTGATTATAAAAATAATCCTAAGTTAGAGACTAAGTTATCAGAAGAAATAAAGAGATTGGAAATATCTCGAGAAGATTATAATGATATATGGTGGGCTAATAAAATTTATAGTGTTATTTTTAACAGATTTCATGGTGATGTAGGAACGATGGGATTTCATGTAAATCCTAATTTTTTATATCAAACAAATGAAATATATCCTGGCAATGGGAAAAAAAGTAAATTTTACATTAATGCTGGATATGACACTTATAAATTTGCTAAATTTTTTCAAGACAAATGTAAACAAAGAAACCTAAATTATTATTTCAAAGTTGTAGATTCATGCGATCGATATGAAGAAACAAGATCAGATAAATTATGCATTTATACAAAACCAGAAGATGCAGAAAAATTTTTACAAATAATATTGGAAGTTAGAGATGAACATCAAGAAATAAAATATAGAAAACCACCATTAACGTGTTTTTATACTATAGATAAATTTATAGGAATTGGTATTGATATGGAAGGGGAAGGCACAAGTTATAATAGTGTAATGTCACAAATATGTTTTCAAGTAATGGAAAAACTTTTTAAAGGAATACCTAAACAACAATTAATGAATTATGTAAAACAAAATTCATCATTGCTTATAACATTAAAAGATGAAATCATGCAAGAAGCAATAAAATTTGGAATATTCAACAAAAATGTATATCCTGGAAATAATTCGAATAAGCATTACGGAAATAGCGAACCAGAACAAAAATAAAAGAATATATTTAAAAGTATATATGAAGAGTTTGGATATGAAGTCTGCAAACCAGATAGATACTACGGTAACGGAAACGTCAATAAACAATCATTTGATTCACCAACAAATCCATCTGGGCCATTTAGTGAAGGAAAATAAATATAAAAGTCAATAGCACCTTAAGGGTGCTTTTATTTCGTATAGTGCATATTGAAAAGCTCAAAATTTGTACAATATTAAAAATTTACTGCGTATAACATTTTATTATCTGCATATAAAACTATAAAAAATATGCAGAATACTATTGATTATCTGCATATAAATAGTAAAGGAAATTATTAGGAAGCATTATAGATTGGCTAGAAAATAAACATAGTTATATTCCATTTATAGAGAATTTTTTAGGTACTTTATATATGTGCTATAAAGAATTGGATAAAAGGTTTAGTGTGGTTAATGGCAATAAAATTACTAAAAAAGCAAGAATAGAAGCAACTGTATTAAATAATTTGACTTCTATATCTAAATCTGAAATTTGCAAAATATTGCTAGATGTAAGTGCAACAACTATAGAAGCAGTTTTAGGTTCAATGGTTAAAGATGGATTAGTTCAAAAAATTGGTAGTGGAAGAAATACTAAATGTATGAAAAGATAATAATATAAAGTAAGGAAAGCAAGGAATGAAAATTATATGAAAGAAAATTTTATAATAAAGAAGATAAATTCCCAGAATATATAATGAAAATTCCTTGACTTATAAGCAATAGCATGATAAAATAGAAATGTTAAAAAAATAACAAAAAAGTAAAAAAATAGGAGGTGAAATTTAAGTGCCAACAATTAATCAATTAGTAAGAAAAGGAAGAAAAACAGGAGTAACAAAATCAACTGCACCAGCACTTCAACATGGATGGAACTCAAAAAACAAAAAATTAACTAACAATAGAGCACCACAAAAAAGAGGAGTATGTACAGTAGTAAAAACAGTTACACCTAAAAAGCCAAACTCAGCATTAAGAAAAGTTGCCAGAGTTAGACTTTCAAACGGTTATGAAGTTACATCTTATATCCCAGGTATAGGACATAACTTACAAGAACACAGTGTTGTATTAATAAGAGGAGGTAGAGTAAAAGACCTTCCAGGTGTTAGATATCACATTATCAGAGGAACACTAGATACAGCAGGTGTTAAAGATAGAATGCAAGCTCGTTCTAAATATGGAGCTAAAAAACCTAAAAAATAAAAATAAATAAAACATATTACATTCAACATAATATATTGTTTGTTTTTAAATTTAGAAAAATTAGCAATAAAAAGTAGTGCTTGTAATTCTTACTAAATTAAGGCATTTAAATTTAGAATAGATTTATATAGCGCTATACTCAAGAAAATAAAACTTTTTGAGAGTACCTAGATACTCTTAAAATAAGAGTATTAAAAATTAAAAGGAGGGAAGAATAGTGCCAAGAAAAGGATATGTAGCAAAAAGAGAAGTATTACCAGATCCAATATACAATAGCAAAGTTGTTACAAAATTAGTAAACAACATA
Organism: uncultured Clostridia bacterium; assembly: GCA_934157205.1. Classification (GTDB taxonomy): domain Bacteria; phylum Bacillota; class Clostridia; order TANB77; family CAG-508; genus CAG-269. The sequence goes on along the minus strand of CAKPHJ010000044.1, from coordinate 546 downwards.
ATGCTAGATGGTAAAAAATCAGTTGCTCAAAAAATAGTATATGATGCATTTGACATTATTAAAGAAAAAGAAGGAAAAGATCCTTTAGAAGTTTTTGAAGCAGCTTTAGAAAATATTATGCCAGTTCTTGAAGTTAAAGCAAGAAGAGTTGGTGGAGCAACTTATCAAGTTCCATTAGAAATTAGACCAGAAAGAAGACAAACTTTAGGCTTAAGATGGATAGTTTCTTATGCTAGAAATAGACATGAAAAAACAATGGCTGAAAAATTAGCTGGTGAGTTAATTGATGCTGTTAATGGAAATGGTGGAGCATTTAAAAAGAAAGAAGACACACATAGAATGGCTGAGGCTAATAAGGCTTTTGCTCATTATAAATGGTAAAATTTTCATTAAAAGCATTCATCTGCACATTTTTTTATTAATTACAAACTTCGACGTACCAACGTACGCCATCAGCTTGTAATTAATTTCAAAAATGCACATCTAAACGCTTTTAATGAAAATTACATATGAAAGCATTCATTTGAACATTTTTAATAATTGCAA
>CAKPHJ010000043.1 GCA_934157205.1 uncultured Clostridia bacterium | reverse complement strand
ATTTTCAGCTCTGTATTCACTTAATTTGTTTTCATTGTATTTTGAAATTTCTTCTCCATCTATTTTTATGCTTCCCATTGTAGGTGTATCCATTCCACCTATTAAGTTTAATAATGTTGATTTTCCTGCTCCAGATGGTCCAAGTATTACAACAAATTCTCCTTTTCCTATTGATAAATCAATATTGTCTAATGCTTTGAAATCCTTTTCTCCGGTATTATAAATTTTGCTTAAATTTTTTAATTCTACTATTGCTTTCATATTTAATCTCATTCCTTTCTTAAGGCTCAAAACCAGATTGAAAAAATTGTAATTATTTTTCAGCCTTTTTTCTTTTATATGAAACATTTTTCATATTCTTGCTAGATTATATATATATTTTTTTGTAAAGTCAATATAATGTGAATTTTTTTCATGCTCTTAGAAACAACCTTAGCTTTTAAAAGTGATTTTTCATATTATTGACAACCAATTTTTTTAGTTATATAATTGAATGAATTTTTAGGAGGAATTTATGAGTGAGTATGAAATAAGAGAACCTATACAAAAAAGGTCAATTAAGAAAAAAGAAAAAATTATAGAATCTGGTTTTGAGTTAATTTGTGAGAAAGGATATTATAATACAAATACCGCCGAAATTGCTAAAAATGCAGGCGTTTCTACAGGTATAGTTTATCAATATTTTAAGGATAAACATGATATTCTTATTGATGCTTTGAAAAGATATGCAGATAATATTTTTTATCCTATGCTTAATATTCCTGCAAAAGATTTTGACAAAAATAATTTAGATAAACTTATAAGAAAAATGATTGATAGTTTTGTCCAAAATCATAAGCTTTCCAAGTCTGCCCATGAGGAAATTATGGCTATGGCTCATTTAGATGAAGAGGTTGCTTTTCATTTTCATAAAAGAGAAATGGAAATGACTGAAAAAATTTATGACCTTTTGGTAACTAATGGTTTTGATAATAAAAATTTAATGGAAAAAGTTCATGTTTGTATTGGTCTAATTGATAATTTGTGTCATGAAATTGTTTATCATAAACATAAAGAAATTAATTATGAAACAATGACTAATATTTGCATTGATACAATTATACAAATATTAAGTAAATAGATTTAAAACAAATATTAATAATTAATATATAAAAATAATATTATATTGTTTGAAATACCAAACCATATAGTAGAAAAGGTATAAAAACAATACAATATTATTTTTTATAGTGAAATTATAATAAATTATGAATAGTAACATTATATGTTAAAATTTATTTGAATTTTTTTAAATAGTTGTCCATTTTTTCAATAAATTCTTCATTATTTTTTGTTTGAGTCATTTGGCTTATAACTTGTTCTGTTATATCAGCAACTGGCATACTGTTCATTGCCTTTCTAAGTGCAAAAACAGTTTCTTTTTCTTTTGGTGTTAATAATAAATCTTCACGACGTGTACCTGATTTATTTATGTCTATTGCTGGGAATATTCTCTTTTCAGATAATTTTCTGTCTAAATGTACTTCCATATTTCCAGTTCCTTTGAATTCTTCGAATATAACATCATCCATTCTGCTTCCAGTTTCAATTAAAGCTGTTGCTAAAATTGTTAAACTTCCACCAAATTCAATGTTTCTTGCTGCTCCAAAGAATTTTTTTGGTTTATGTAATGCTGCTGGATCAATACCACCTGATAATGTTCTTCCTGAAGATGGAATTACAAGGTTATATGCTCTTGTTAGTCTTGTAATACTATCTAGTAATATTACTACATCCTTTTCTTGTTCAACAAGTCTTTTAGCTCTTTCTAATACCATTTCTGCTACTTTAACATGATGTTCTGGTAGTTCGTCAAATGTAGAGTGTATAACTTGTCCTTTTATTGATCTTTTCATGTCTGTAACTTCTTCTGGACGTTCATCTATTAGTAAAACTATTAGTTCTACTTCTGGATTATTTTTTGTTATACTATTTGCAACTTTTTTTAGTAAAGTTGTTTTTCCTACTTTTGGTTGTGCTACAATCATACCTCTTTGGCCTTTTCCTATTGGGCACATTAAATCAATAATTCTTGTAGTGTAATCTGATGAATTTGTTTCAAGTTTTAATTTTTCAGTTGGATAAATAGGTGTTAATTCGTCAAATCTTTTTCTTTTCATTGCTTTTTCAGGATGCTCACCATTTACTTCTCCAACAAATATTAAAGATGGAAATTTTTCTCCTTCTCTATATCTTGAAATTCCTTTTACTATATCTCCAGTATCTAGTTTAAATCTTCTTATTTGAACCATTGAAATATAAACATCTTTTTCACTAGATAAAAAGTTGTCACCTCTTAAAAAACCATATCCATCTGGCAAAATGTCTAATATTCCTTCTACAATTTCGTCTCCTTCATTTGTTAGTTTATAAACTGCAATAGGTTCTCCATTTTCGTTGTACTGTCTTTCTACTGTTTCTTTTTTTGTTTCATCTTGATTTTCTTCATAATTTTCTATTTTTTCGTTTATTGGATTTTCTGCAGATTCTTCTGGATTTTCAGATATTGTTAATACTTGATTTAACATTGAAATAAGTTCATCTTTTTTTAATTTTGAAATATTTTTTATATTATGTTCTTTTGCTAAAGACTTTAATTGTATTAAAGATAAATTTTCTAAATCTAACATAAGTCCTCCTTTATATAAAGTTATTTTTAGTTTTATAAAAACTCTTACATTTACTATTATAACACATTTTTTTCCAAAAATAAACAAATATATGAAAAAAATGTAATGTTTACCATTACATTCCTTTATCTACATAAATTTTTTCGTTTGGATAATACATATCTAATTTTTCTCTTGCTGTTTGTTCAATAAAGTCTAATGAATCAACATTGTCTTTCTTTTTAGCAAGTTCTTCTTTATATTCTTGTTGTTCTTCAATTTTAGCATTTAATTCTTCACTGGTTTTGCTGTATTGATTTAGTGTTTTTTGTTGATTAATTATTGTAAACAAAGCATAACCTAATATACATGTTATTAAAATTATTTTGCATATTTTTTTATTTTTTTTCATAAGTATTTTCATCTCTCCATAATAAAGTTTTCCCTTTTAGGATTTCTATTTATATATTTCTACAATTTTTTTCATTTTCCTTCTTTTATTATCAAACTTTTTCAATTTCTTCCATTTTCTTATGTTTTTCATATAATATTTTCTATTAATATATTAAGCTTTATAATTTTGCTAATATTATTGATGTTCGCTTTTCTTCTTCGGTAGAAGTTTTAATATTACTTTGAATATAAAATTAAATGGCATTATAATAAATTTAAATATGCAGTTAATTATTTGCTTGATTTTTTTGGTGATTTTTACATTTATTTTTATAACATATGAACTTAAAAACAGCATATATATTAAAATACCTAGAAATATTCCTAAAAACATATATAAACGCAATTCTCCATTATTAAATGTAAATGTAGAATATAAAATTAAGAGTCCGAGTCAATATCCAAAAACATATATCTTCCAAATATGTAATAAAATCAGAAGTTTTAAATGATTTTCGTAATATTCTAAAAAAGTCAAATATAAAACCTATTATAAAACCATTTATAACGAAAACTAAGAATAAATAAGCCTGGTTAGTAATCATTTGTCAAACCTCCTAGATTATTTAAATATTTTGCTTATAATTCCAACATTTTTATTTTTATCATTCTCCTTATTACTATATGCTAAATATGATATTTCTCCATCAATAATTACTTCAGAAGTATCTATACTTAATTTGTTTATATGAAGATTTTCTCCCTTTACTGTTAGTAATCCAAGCTCTGTTTCTACCATAACAACTTGATCATCAAAACTTAAAACATCTATAACTCCAGATATACTCAATTTTCCTCTATTTTCTAGAATTAAATTTTGAATTACTCCTGTATTCATATTTTTTCTTTCATCTATTGTCATATCAATCACATTCCTCTCTTTTGGATAACCTTACAAGATTATATATATTCAAATAATACTTTTTTAGAACAAATAAGAAAAATTTTCTTATTTGTTCTATTGTATTGTAAATATTTTTTCATGAATATTTTCTAAAATTTCATTACTTATAATATTTTTTAAAAATATTGAAATTTTTGATTCGGAAACATTAAAATACATTATTTCTAAATTACTATCTTTAATTATATTCAAAATATTTTGAACATTTTCAATACTTCTGAACATTCCATTTCCAACTATAGAAATACATGAAATATCCTTTTTTACAATACTTTTTATAGTATTTTCTTCTATAATATCTGAAATAACAGTTCCTGGTTTGTTATTAAATGTTGATTTTGTAATTATTGGAATTTTAAATTTTTCTGCTATTTCTACACATCTATTGTGTAAAACTTTAGCACCAGCATTTGATATTTCTTTCATTTCTTTATAAGAAATTGCATGTAATTTTTTTGTATTTTTTATATACTTTGGGTCAGAAGTATATACACCATCAACATCTGAAAATATATAACAATTTTTAGCTTTCAATGCTGAAGCAATAGCTGTAGCTGTTGTATCTGATCCACCTCTTCCTAAAGTAGTAATATCCATGTTTTTATTTATTCCTTGAAATCCTGCTATAATTACAATTTTTCTTTTTTCTAATTCCTCTAATATCCTTTTTGTATCTATTTTTTCTATAATTGCATTTGTATTTTCATCACTTGTATAAATTCCAGCTTGCCAACCTGTTAATGAAATAGCTTCATATCCTAAACTTTTTAATAAAATTGCTAATTTTGCAATTGATATCTGTTCTCCACAACTTAAAAGCATAGCTAACTCTCTATTGGTATTTTTATGTTCACAATTGTTGTTCAATTCTTTTGATTCCATAATCAGCTTATCTGTTGTTTTGCCTTGAGCAGAAAGCACAACTACAATATTGTTATTTTTTTCATATAAATCAATTACTTTATTTGCTACTAAATGTAATTTTTCATTATCAGCAACCGAACTGCCACCAAATTTTAAAACTATTGTATCCATTTGGATCACCTCAAAAAAAATATATAAAGCATGTTTAATTTTAAACTCGCTCTATATACTATATTCTTATTTTTTATTTAGTTGCATAATTAGCTTTTTTAAAATTTTTTAAGTGATAATTTTAAGTAGCTTTCAATAAATCCATCTATTTCGCCATTCATAACTGATTCTACATTTCCAACTTCATAACCAGTTCTGTGATCTTTTACCATTGTATATGGACAAAAAACGTATGATCTAATTTGACTTCCCCATGCAATGTCTTTTTGTTCACCTTGAATAGTATTCATTTTTTCTTGATGCTCTTTTTCTTTTATTGCTACTAATTTTGATTTTAACATTTTCATTGCTGTTTCTCTATTTTGTATTTGTGATCTTTCAGATTGACATGCTACAACAGTGTTTGTTGGTATATGTGTAATTCTGACAGCAGATGAAGTCTTATTTATATGTTGTCCACCTGCTCCAGAAGCTCTATATGTGTCAATTCTTAAATCATCTGGATTTATTTCTATTTCAATATCATTGTCAATTTCAGGCATTACTTCTACAGAAGCAAATGAAGTATGTCTACG
>CAKPHJ010000042.1 GCA_934157205.1 uncultured Clostridia bacterium | reverse complement strand
AGCCTTATCTTCTTCAATTATAAGTATATATATTAAAAAATTCTAACAAGAAGCATTTACATTAACTGCATATTGCCGCTGTTGCGATCACAATTAAGTGAATAGAAATTAGTCTTACACTCAAAAAAATTAATTTAAATTCACTCGCTTAAGTTCGTCTTTTTTTCTTGTCTATATTCTCATTTTACACTAAAAATAAGCAAAAATCAATGTTTTGGCATTAAATTTTTGCTTATAAATAGTATTTACTCGGTAACTAGAATTTACTTTTTCAATTGACCCAAATATTCTTCTAATTCAGATAAACGGATTTTATTTACTAAATTAGAGATATAAACATCATTAGAATAATTGAAAACAAGAAATGTAATGTTTTTTATAATTACTCTATGTGGCTCAATATATGAGATATTTGTTTTCTCAATTTTTCTAATACTGCCATTGATAAAAGTAGGAGTTACCTTTGAGAACTCACATATAAATTTTAGTCTTTGTTTAAGGCTTTCCTCAAATTGCAATTCTTCTTTAATTATTTTCATTACTAACACCATCCTTCCTTTTTAGGATGATTTTTTACAAAGGAAAAAAATCAACCAGTTTATTTCTGATTGATTTCATATCTACTATTCAAAAAAGTTCGAACAGATTTGTTATTGGAGCCTTAACTATACACGTATGCGAAATTAAGACTATAAGATTTGATTAAATCTCTCTGATAGCAAAATTATATAATATATTTTTTAAATTATCAACTAATTGAGGTTAAAAAGGTAAATCTTCTGTTGATATTTTATCGATATCAAAATTTTCAAATGGATCTACTTTTTTCATTTCTAACCCAAATATTTCAGAAAGACTCGTATACCAATAATTGTCTTTAGGTAATTGTTTTAATGATTTTTTAACAATTTCATACCACATTGGTTTGTTTTTATATCTTAGTCTGTCACATATCATATCAATTAAATCAAAATGTTTTTTGGTGCTTTTACTCATAATTAAAAAAAAGTATTTCTCAAATAGATAATCTTGTAAAAACTCATTTGAATTGACTGTTGCTTTTTCTACTATAACATCAATAATATCTTGTAAATTACTGAAATTCTCTAATATATGTATCGAATTTTCTAAAATATAACCATTTTTTTGTTCAGATGGTATATAATTTCCACACTCATATTCAAAATCTAAATATAGATTAGAAATATCCTCTTTTGCTACATCTTCTACTTTAGACTTTGCTAAGTCAGATAATTTATTCCAAATATTTGTAGATATAAATTTTAAAGATGATATAACATCGTTTTCTGTTATATTACCAAATAAATCATTTTCTATTACTTCACAATAATCTTTAAACTCTTCTTCTGATAAATTATTAACTAGTTCATCAATTATTTTATCTTTTAATTTTGTAATATTATTTCTATTTTTATAAAGCATTACTGCTAATTCATAATATTTATTTTTTGGAATAGCAGAAATTAAACTTTTTGCATATCTTTCAGTATTAGGAAATAAATCGTTTGTAATTTCTAAATACCAATCTTCTATACTATTTATACTTTTACTACCAATTATTTCTTCTAAAATAACTTCATCTAAAAGTACTAATATTGCATCAGCTACTTTTTTAGAATATTCTTGTTTCGAATGACTCATAGGATTTCTAAAATATTCAATTAATCCTTTTGATAAATCCATAATGCCTCTGTGTTTATTTTTATCAGTTGTTGTTTCAAGCTTATTTATTTTGATTAAAGGTTGTTTTTCAGAAAAAGCTTTATTTATTAAATCAACTCCGTCACTATCAGTTAAATCTGATTTTTTCCTTATTTCTGTGGTTAAACATAATAAAGCATCTCTTACAACTTCAGTATAATCTTTATTTTCATAATGTGTTTTTATTGATTCTTTTAATATTTCTTTCACGTAAAAACTCCTTTCTATGTTGATTGTAATACACAATCGTTTATTTCCTTTATCATTTCAATATCATATTGTTTCGATTGTTGTTCGTCATCAATGTATTTAATGTTTAATCCTATAAAATTAAATAATCTATTTTCTATTTTTTGTATATTTCTAAATGTTACTTTAAATTTGTTAGTCGTTTCAAAAATTGAATGAGCTTGATTATTTGTATTATATCCTAGTCTATATTTTATTTTTTCAACATCTGTTTTGGTAAAATCATCATTCATATAATTGAAAATAAAATCGTCTAACTCAAATGCCAACTTATAAACCACTTCAGCATTTTCTTTTTGTTCATCAGTTAATTTTAGTGATGATAATATGGTTTCAATACTTAAAATAGTACTAATCTGTGTTTTTAATTTATTTATTATATTAAGAGATACTATGATGTCGTATAACATCTCTTGTGTGATATCAATAAGGCCACTAGATAACTCTTTAAAATTTGTGACTAATAGTTCCGATTCAAAATCATTGCTTCGTTCTAAGTTGCACTTTTTACATAATATTCTAATATTGTTTTCGTCTGAGGAACCACCTTTTGACCAAGGAATAATATGATCAAAGTGAATATCTTTATCTAAAACATTTTTTGAACATAATTGACACACATTATTATCTCGTCTACTAACTTTTAATTGTACTTCACGGGGAATACTTCTAGAAATTGTTCTTAATTCTTTTGTCTCAGTAAAGGGTTCTGCTACTACATATACAGGACAAACATGTCCAAATATTCTGCATATTTTTTCTTTGTCAATATCCTTAGTTGGCATATACTCAACCATTGGACCATACGGACAATATCGTATTTCCCAGCAAGGTTTGCATACTGCTTTTATTCTTTTTTCCCAGTTTATTTTTTTCGCCCAGCTACTTATATCCATATAACCCTCCTAAAAAATATTTTATTGAAATATTATATCATTTATTTGTTGTATTTTAAATGAATATAAGGCAAAATATAGAAAATTTATTGGTTTTATAGTATAATTTTAATAGTATTTTAAAACTTGTTGAAAGGAGGAATTAATTTGCTTAATATAGAAGATGTAAAAAATAATTTAAGTATATTATCTAAAACTTTACCAAGTATAAATATCGATAGTGTCTTTATTGAACAAAATGGAAATATTGAAAAGTATTTTTATAAAGATGAACAATTACATGAATTAAGAAGTTGTGCTAAATTATTAGTTGCTATTGCTATTGGAATAGCAATTGATAAAGGTCTATCAATAGCAGGAGAGCCATTAGATTTAAATACTAAAATTTTTCCAACAATTAAAGATGTAGTGAATATAACAAATAAAAGTAATATTGAGAAAATTAAAGAATGGACAATAAAGGATTTACTTACTCATACTACTGGTTATGAATCACAAATGATGTCTGAAAGATTTATACAAGACATTGATAAAGATAACTTAGTAGATTATGCTTTAAACTATGATATTCCATATGAAGTAGGAGTTAGATTTGCATATAACAATGTAGAGCCATTCATTTTATCTGTTTTCTTTCAAGAAGCATTTAATCAAAATTTAACAGATTTTATTAATGAAAACATATTTAAAAAATTAAAAATTTTAGATTACAAATGGGAAAACTATGGCAAGTATTGTCCAGGTGCCACTGGATTATATCTTAAACATTCAGATTTTCATAAGATAGGTCAATTATTACTAAACGATGGTAAATATAATAATAATCAAATTATTTCAAGCAATTGGATAAAAGAAATGTGTTCAATGAAATTAGAAACACCATCTGCTTATAAATCTGAAAGAGTATTACCTAAAATAGGAATAGGATATTTTACATTTATATCAAGAGATGGTTATATTTTTAGAGATGGTTCAAACGGACAATATATCATTTTAAATAAAGATAAGAATTTATTGATAACTATAATGTCAACAGAAAAAGATATGAAAAACGTTACTGAAATATTGAGAAATTTAATATAAGTTAATGGAGGAAAAAATTATGAATTTAATTTATAAGAAAATAGAAGAAAAAGATAAGGAACAATTATTTAAACTTATTGATGTTGTTTTAAAAGGATTGCCTGATCAAGCACATTTTATTCCATACGAACAATGGGAATTAGATAGTATGTTTGATGAAATAAATTATGCACCTTTGTATGGTGCTTATGATGGAAACAAACTTGTCGGAATGGCACAACTATATGTTTCACAGGATATGTTAGCAGATTTTAAAGAAGAATTTGGATTAACAAAATTTAAGGTTTGTGAACTAGGCGGTAATTTGGTTTTACCAGAATATAGAGGAAATGGCATTACTACTAAATTACAAACTATGGAATTACAATTAGCTAAAGATTTAGAATTTGATTATATAATTTCTATGGCTCATCCAGATAATATTGGAAGTTGTAAAACTCTTGAAAAGGTTGGATTAAAATTTGTAAAAGAAACAACTTTATCAAATGGATTTTTAAGAAAATTGTATATATTAAAATAATTATATATTAATAAGACAATGCTTAATTGGCATTGTCTTTATCATTAGGCATATATTTTTTAAGTGTGGTATTTTGTAATTTTAAATATTCGATTTTAGTTGCGATTGCTCGTTCATCTTCAAAGTAGCCAAGATAGTGAAATTTATTTTTAACTTTAATTAAGCATTCAACATTTTCTTCTAGTGCTTTAGCAATATTCTCCATAACATATTCTTCTTTTTTAGGTTTTGGTTCTTCTTTAATTATTGGAATTTTAATCTCATATCCTATAATTAAATTTCTAATATATTCAGACTGAGATAAGTTTAATTTTGCTGAATCTCTTTTTAAAATAAACTTCTCATCATCACTTAAAAATACATTAACTTTATTATTTCTTATTCTCATAATTTGAAATCTCCTTTCTAAAAATTTAAGGGTATGGGAATTCCCATATAGAATTTGTATGGGAGTACAAATTCAGTGCTTGCTAGACACAATATGTGAGTACATACTCACATATTTTCTGTATAGATTAATTCTTTTATAATAATTTCTTCTTCTGTATTTTTATAATTATTCATTAATTTTACCCATTTAAGTTGGTTTATTTCTTTACTTTTTTCAGATAGTTTTTCATCTGATTTTTTATAACTTTCCATCAAGTTATTTAATAAATTTTCTGCATTTTTACTTACTGAAACAAGATGATTATTAAGTTCATCTTTCATTAAAAGTGTAGTGTAAAGTGCTTTTTTATGTGCTTTTAAATAATCAAGTCTTAACATTCCATACTTATTAATTATTCCTTTTTTATTACTTTTTAAAGTTAGATTTGGTAATTCATAATCACCAGTTTTTATATATTTTAATTCCATTTTTAATCATTTCCTTTCTTGTTTGGTTTGTTAGGATTGTAAGTAACAATTCCATATTTTGTTTCAATATCTTCTTTATTTATAATTGATTTTGTTTTTATTTCAGTCGGTGATATTGGTACAATTCTTATAATTTTTTCATCTTTTTTAGGTGTAAACTCACCAATAATATTATCTGTATCTTCATCAATTTTTTCATAAAGCTGATACATTTTTGTTTCATAAAATTCATTCAATCTATCTAAATATTCCTGTACTTGTTCATTAGAAATATTCGGACTACCAATAATAAATTCTTCTTTACCATTTATCTCAACCGGTACTAATACATCTAATATTCCTTTATCTAAAAACTTCATTAGGTTATTAATATAACTCTTTCTAAAATTAATTTTATCTATATAAAGTTCATTGTTTTTATCTTTTATTAGAATAACAGATTCAATAAATTTGGATATAAATTCTTGCTTTTCATCTTTTGTTTTACTTTTCCAATTTGTTTTAACCACATTATTTAAGGTATCTAATCTTATCATAGTCTCGCGCTCTATATCTCTATCTGCCATTAATTGTTGTGGGGTAAATGTTATATTATCTAGATTTAATAGTTCGGATTTCTTTTGTTCTAAAATTTCTAATTTTTCTTCAATTAGTTTATAATCTTCTGAAAAATCTTCCATTTCAACAATACCGCTCATATATGCTTTTTTAGTGCGTTCTTTTTGTTTTATTAACCCATTAATCTCTTTATCTACATCATCAGTTTTTGTTGGTTTGTGGTCTGCTAAAATAGGTAAAAAATACTTTTTAACTGCCATATCATACTCAACTAAATCATAGATAAATTGCATTAAACATTCTTCGATTTTATCTTCACGATAATTTAAATGACATTTTTCACAATTATAATACATATACTTTTTCTTCTTGCCACCTGAACCTTTACATTTCATTATTCTTCCACAAGTAGGACACTTAATCTTTTGAAAGAATAAATAAACTCTATCTCTAGTATAAGTTCTTTGATTAATTTCTTTTTGTCTTTGGCATTCTTCCCACATTGCACGTGATATTATTTGCTCAACATCATTCATATAAATAACAGGTTCTTTGTTTTCTTTTTTAGCAATTCTTTTGTATTGCTCATAATCTCCCATATAGATT
>CAKPHJ010000041.1 GCA_934157205.1 uncultured Clostridia bacterium | reverse complement strand
CTAGAAGATGGAACCCTAAAATGGCTGAATACATATTCCAAGCTAGAAATGGAATCCATATAATCGATTTACAAAAAACATCAAAAAAATTAGACGAAGCATATGAATTCGTTAAAGAACAATCAGAAGAAGGAAAAACAATATTATTTGTTGGTACAAAAAAACAAGCACAAGAATGCATGAAAGAAGCAGCATTAAAATGTGGAATGTACTATGTTGATCAAAGATGGTTAGGTGGAATGTTAACTAACTTTGAAACAATCAGAACAAGAGTACAAAGATTAAAAGACTTAGAAACAATGCAAGAAGATGGAACATTTGATGTATTACCTAAAAAAGAAGTAATATTATTGAAAAAAGAAATGGAAAAATTAGAAAAAAATCTTGGTGGAATTAAAGAAATGGACAAATTACCAGGAGTTATATTCTTAGTTGATCCTAAAAAAGAAAGAATAGCTATATTAGAAGCTAAAAAATTAGGAATACCTGTAGTTGGTCTAGTTGATACAAACTGCAATCCAGAAGAACTAGATTACCCAATACCAGGAAACGATGATGCAATAAGAGCAGTAAAATTAATAGCAGATGTTATGGCTAATGCTGTTATTGAAGGCAGACAAGGTGAAAGCTTTGATGCTGAAGCTCAAGAACAAGTTGCAGAAAACGAAGAAGCAACAAGCATTGAAGAAGTTGTTGAAAACAATGAAGAAAACAAAGATGCATAAATAAAATAAAACAATAAATAAGGGAACATTCCTTACTCTTAATGGGAAAAGCCCGTAAAGAAGGAATGTTTTTTAATTATAAGGAGGAAAAAATAATGGTTACAGCTAGTTTAGTAAAAGAACTTAGAGAAAAAACAGGAGCAGGAATGATGGACTGCAAAAAAGTTTTAACAGAAACAGATGGAGATATGGAAAAAGCCATTGAACTATTAAGAGAAAGAGGAATTGCAAAAGCTGCTAAAAAATCTGGAAGAATAGCTGCAGAAGGACTAGTAGATGCTTATATTTCTGAAGATTCAAAAATTGGAGCAATAGTTGAAGTAAACTCAGAAACAGACTTTGTTGCTAAAAACGAAGAATTTAAAACATTTGTAATAAACGTAGCAAAACAAGTTGTAGAAAAAAATCCAAAAGATATAGAAGAATTATTAGCTCAAGATTCAATAGAAGTACCTGGTAAAACAGTTAAAGAAGTATTAGTAGAAAAAATTGCAACAATAGGTGAAAACTTAAATATAAGAAGATTTGCTAGATTTGAATCAGAAGGATTAGTAGAAAAATATATTCATGGTGATGGAAAAATAGCTGTTTTAGTAAACATGAAACAAGGAAACAAAGAAGTAGCAAAAGATATATGCATGCAAATTGCTGCAGCAAAACCTGAATATTTAAATGAACAATCTGTACCTGCAGAAAGACTTGAAAAAGAAAAAGAAATTTTAAAAGCTCAAACTATGAATGAAGGAAAACCAGAAGCAATTGCTGAAAAAATAGTACAAGGAAGAATTGGAAAATTCTATAGTGAAATATGCTTAGTAGATCAAGCTTTTGTTAAAAATCCAGATATTAAAGTTTCTCAACTTTTAAAAGAAAATAATGCAGAAGTAACAGAATTTGCAAGATTTGAAAAAGGCGAAGGTATTGAAAAGAAAGAAGAAAACTTTGCAGAAGAAGTTATGAAACAATTAAAATAAAAAAATGTAGCTTTTATGGCTACATTTTTTTTGTAAACTTTTTCAAAAAGTATAAAAAAGCATTGACATAAATTACAAACTATAGTATAATTGAAAAGCATGAATTAAGCGTTGAAACCGAATGTGGCTACAGTACAAGAAAGTATTGGAGGGAACTTTGGTGGAGTATGTCATGGCAGAGACCAGGCGGTAAGTTTTATAAAATGCACACTTATCCCAAGATTATCATGCATATTTTGGGTTTTTATATAAGAAATAAACAAAACACTAGAGTGCGTTTTAACTTGCCAAAGGTAATTTTATATTAAACAATAAAGAAGGAGGGAAAATTACAATGGCAAACACAATAGCAACAAGTGAAAAAATAAGAATAAGACTTAAAGCATATGACCATGTAGTTTTAGATCAGTCTGCTGAAAAAATAGTAGATACTGCTAAGAAAACAGGAGCAAAGGTTTCAGGTCCTATTCCATTACCAACACAAAAAGAAGTAGTAACAATTTTACGTTCTCCACACAAATACAAAGATTCAAGAGAACAATTTGAAATGAGAACACATAAAAGAGTTATAGACATTTTATACCCAACACAAAAAACAGTTGATAACCTTATGAAATTAGAGTTACCAGCAGGTGTTGATATTGAAATAAAATTATAAATTAAAAAACAAAACAACAAAACCAAGCTGGTATAATATCAGCCAATAGTTAGGAGGAAATTAGAATGAAAAAAGGAATTATCGGAAAAAAAATCGGTATGACACAAATTTTCGATGAAAAAGGAAATGTAATTCCAGTAACAGTTATCGAAGCTGGACCTTGTGTAGTTGCACAAGTTAAAACAGAAGAAACAGATGGATATAATGCAATCCAATTAGGATTTGGAGAAATAAAAGATAAACATATAAATAAACCAGAAGCTGGACATTTTGCAAAAGCAAAATTAGCTAACAAAAAACATTTAAGAGAATTTAAAGTAGAAGGAATTGAAAACTACAAAGTTGGAGATGAAATCAAAGCAGATGTTTTTGAAGCTGGAGAAAAAATAGATGTTCAAGGAACATCAAAAGGAAAAGGGTTCCAAGGTGTTATAAAAAGACATGGACAACACAGAGGACCAATGGGACATGGATCTATGTATCATAGAAGACCAGGTTCAATGGGATCTACATCAACACCAGGTAGAGTATTTAAAGGAAAAAAACTTCCAGGACATATGGGAAGAGTTACAGTTACAATACAAAACTTAGATGTTGTAAGAGTAGACATGGATAAAAATGTTATATTAGTAAAAGGTAGTGTTCCAGGACCAAAAGGAGCAATATTAAAAGTAAAATCAGCTGTAAAGGCTAGCAAATAGAAGGAAGGAGGATTTTGAATTATGCCAAAAGTAGATGTATACGATATAAAAGGTAAAAAAGTAAGTGATATAGAATTAGCTGAAAAAGTATTTGGAATTGAACCAAATGAAAACATAGTACATGCAGTACTAGTTAATTACTTAGCTAATCAAAGACAAGGTACACAAAGTACAAAAACTAGAGCAGAAGTTTCTGGTGGTGGAAAAAAACCATGGAGACAAAAAGGAACTGGTAGAGCAAGACAAGGTTCTATAAGAGCTCCACAATGGATTAAAGGTGGTATAGCTTTAGGCCCAAAACCACGTTCATACAAATATACAGTTAATAAAAAAGAAAGAAGATTAGCAATAAAATCTATCTTAAGTTCTAAAGTATTAGAAAAAGAATTAACAGTTGTTGACAAATTAGAAATAAAAGAAATAAAAACAAAAACAATGGTAAAAGCATTAGCAGATTTAAAAGTAGAAGGAAAAACATTAATAGTTCTTCCAGAAAACAATAAAAATGTTTTAATGTCTTCAAGAAACATAGAAGGAGTTAAAACAATAACTGCAAACAATATAAATGTATTTGATTTATTAAAATACACAAACCTAATTTTACCAGTAGACACTGTTAAAAAATTAGAGGAGGTGTACGCATAATGTTACCAGAAGAAATAATAATTGCACCAGTTGTTACTGAAAAAAGTAATGACCAATTACAAGAAGGAAAATACACTTTCAAGGTAAATAAAAAAGCTACAAAAATTGAAATAGCAAAAGCTGTTGAAAAATTATTTGAAGTTAAAGTATTAAAAGTTAATACAATGAATGTAAAAGGAAAGAAAAAAAGAGTAGGATATCATGTAGGAAAAACTTCTGATTGGAAAAAAGCAATTGTTACAATTGATACAAACCCAGAAGAAAAAACATATCTTGCAAAAGGTGGAAAAGTAACTAAAATAACTAAAAAATACAAAGATTCAATAGATGAATTTATGGGAGCGTAGTTATATAGTTATAATTAATAAATATCTGGAAAATACCAGGAAAATAAAGAATATCTGTTATGCGGAACAGGAAAAATAACCGTAAATATACTAAAAACAAGCATTACAAAATTAATATTTTTAATTTAAAATGTAAAGCTAAGTTTTTTAAAAGTAAAGAAAGGAACAAGAAAAATGGGAATGAAACATTTTAAACCATATACACCATCAAGAAGAAATATGACTGTTTCTGATTTTGCAGAAGTTACTAAAAAAACTCCTGAAAAATCATTATTAGCAAAGAAAAGAAAAAATGCTGGTAGAAATTCATATGGTAGAATAACAGTAAGACACCAAGGTGGTGGAAATAGACAAAAATATAGAATTATAGATTTCAAAAGAAGAAAAGATAATATGGAAGCAACTGTAATTGGAATAGAATATGATCCAAACAGAAGTGCAAATATTGCATTAATTCAATATGAAGATGGAGAAAAAGCATATATACTTGCTCCACAAGGATTAAAAGACGGAAATAAAGTTATATCTGGAGAAAATGTTGATATAAAACCAGGAAATTGCATGCCAATAAGCTCAATTCCAGTAGGTACTTTAATTCATAATATAGAATTAAATCCTAAACAAGGTGGTAAATTAGTAAAAGCCGCTGGACAAAGTGCACAATTAATGGCAAAAGAAGGAAAATATGCTCATGTTAGACTTCCTTCAGGAGAAATGAGATTAATATTAGCAACATGTAGAGCTACTATAGGAGTTATAGGAAATAGTGATCATGAAAATGTTAAATTAGGAAAAGCTGGTAGAAAAAGACATATGGGTATTAGACCAACAGTTAGAGGTTCAGTAATGAACCCAGTAGATCACCCTCATGGTGGTGGTGAAGGTAAAGCACCTGTAGGACACGCTGGACCAATGACACCTTGGGGTAAACCAGCTCTAGGATATAAGACAAGAAATAAAAAGAAATTATCTAACAAATTTATAGTTAAGAGAAGAAAGTAGAAAAGGAGGAAAATTATAATGTCAAGATCAAGCAAGAAAAAACCATATGTAGCACCTGAATTGTTAAAAAGAGTAGAAGCTATGAATGCTAATGGAGATAAACAAGTTCTAAAAACTTGGTCAAGAGCTTCAACAATATATCCACAAATGGTTGGTCATACAATAGCTGTTCATGATGGAAGAAAACATGTTCCAATTTATATAGCTGAAGAAATGATTGGTCATAAATTAGGTGAATTTGCTCCTACAAGAACATTTAAAGGTCATGCAGGAGACAAAAAAACAACAAAATAGAGAAGGTTAGAGGATATGATATTAATTTTTAAAAATTAATTATCAGAACCTCCAGCCATAAACAAAAAAGGAGGGAATAATTGTGGAAGAAACAACTGTAATGGAAGCAAAAGCAACTTTAAAATATGCAAGAATTTCAAGCAGAAAAGTAAAAATAGTTGCAGATTTAATCAGAGGTAAAGATATTGATGAAGCTTTAGCAATTGTAAAA
Source organism: uncultured Clostridia bacterium (assembly GCA_934157205.1). GTDB lineage: Bacteria > Bacillota > Clostridia > TANB77 > CAG-508 > CAG-269. The sequence continues at coordinate 2,213 of CAKPHJ010000041.1, read as the reverse complement.
TTCACACCAAAAGCATCATCAGAAATAATAGAAAAATTATTAAAATCAGCAATAGCAAATGCTGAAAATAATCATGACATGAAACATGATAAATTATATGTAGCTGAAATTTATGCAAATCAAGGTCCAACATTAAAAAGAATTAGACCTGCTGCAAAAGGTTCAGCTGTAAGAATTAGAAAGAGAACAAGTCATGTTACTATAGTATTGAGAGAAAGAGTATAAAAGAAGGAGGAAAGATTTAAAAATGGGACAAAAAGTACATCCAACAGGTGTAAGAGTTGGTATAATAAAAGACTGGAACTCTAAATGGTATGCAGATTCTAAAAATTTTGCTGACTATTTAGTAGAAGACCAAAAAATCCGTAAATTTTTAAAGAAAAAATTATACTTAGCTGGAATTTCTAAAATTGAAATTGAAAGAACAGCTAAAGCTATAAGAGTAAACTTATACACTGCAAAACCTGGTATTGTAATAGGAAAAGGTGGAGCTGGTGTTGAAGCAGTTAGAACAGAACTTGCAAAAGAAATAGGAAAAGAAATTAACTTAAACATTGTAGAAGTTAAAAATATAGATACAGATGCTCAATTAGTTGCTGAAAACATTGCTGGACAGCTTGAAAGAAGAATATCTTTTAGAAGAGCTATGAAACAATGTATGCAAAAATCTATGAAAGCTGGAGCTTTAGGAATAAAAACTGCTGTATCAGGTAGATTAGGTGGAGCTGATATGGCAAGAACTGAATTCTATAAAGAAGGTAATATACCTCTACAAACTTTAAGAGCTGACATTGATTATGGATTTGCAGAAGCAAATACAACATATGGAAAAATCGGTGTTAAAGTTTGGATATATAAAGGAGAAGTTCTTCCAGAAAGACCAGTGGAAGGAGGAAACAAATAATGCCATTAATGCCAAAAAGAACAAAACATAGAAAAATGCAAAAAGGTAGAATGAGAGGAAAAGCAACAAGAGGAAATAAAGTTACAGATGGAGAATATGGAATTCAAGCTGTAACAGGAGCTTTAGTTACAGGTAATCAAATTGAAGCAGCCAGAATTGCTATGACTCGTTATATAAAAAGAGGTGGAAAGGTTTGGATTAAAATATTCCCAGACAAACCAATAACAGCAAAACCTATAGGAACTCGTATGGGTAAAGGTAAAGGTGCTCCAGAATACTGGGTAGCAGTTGTAAAACCAGGTAGAGTTATGTTTGAAATATCTGGTGTATCTGAAGAAGTTGCTAGAGAAGCCTTAAGACTTGCTATGAACAAACTACCTAACAAAACAAAATTTGTAGCAAGAGAAACTGAAAAGGTAGGTGAAAATGATGAAGATAAATAAAATAAGAGAAATGTCTTCACCAGATTTAGAAAAAGAATTAGGTGAACTAAAAACAGAATTATTTAAATTAAAATTTAGTTTAGCTACACATGGATTAGATAATCCTATGAAAATAAAAGATGTAAAAAGAGATATAGCTAAAATAAACACTGTGTTGACAGAAAGAAAAATAGCTGAGAAGAAAGGAGAAATCTAAATGGAGGAAAGAAATCTTCGTAAAGTTATGATAGGTACAGTAACATCAAACAAAATGGATAAAACTGTTGTAGTTGCTGTTGAAACTAGTGTTAGTCATAATGTTTATGGTAAAACAGTAAAAAGAACATATAAATTAAAAGCTCATGATGAAGAAAATGTTTGCCAAATTGGTGATAAAGTTAAAGTAATGGAAACAAGACCACTTTCTAAAGATAAAAGATGGAGAGTAGTTGAGGTTGTAGAAAAAGCTATCATTAAATAAAAATGATATAAAAGAAAGGAGAAACCGATATGATACAACAACAAACAAGATTAAAAGTTGCAGATAATACAGGGGCAAAAGAAATCATGTGTATCAGATGTCTTGGAGGATCATATAGAAAAACATCAAATATTGGTGATGTAATAGTTGCATCAGTTAAATCAGCAACACCAGGTGGCGTTGTTAAAAAAGGTGATGTTGTTAAAGCTGTTATAGTAAGATCTAAAAGAGGATTAAGAAGACAAGATGGTTCATATATAAAATTTGATGAAAATGCAGCTGTAATAATAAAAGACGATGGAACACCAAAAGGAACTCGTATTTTTGGTCCAGTTGCAAGAGAATTAAGAGAAAAAGATTATATGAAAATATTATCTCTAGCTCCAGAAGTACTTTAAAATAAATT
>CAKPHJ010000040.1 GCA_934157205.1 uncultured Clostridia bacterium | reverse complement strand
TGGTGATGTTTATGGTTAAAGTAATACTATTTTTTATAATATCATTTATGTTATCTTTAACATTAAACGTTGCCTTAACTGCAGTTCTTTACAAGAACTGGGTTGATAAGCAACTACATAAATAAAAAAAACTCACATCTGTTAATTTGGCGATTTAGATGTGAGTTTTATATCTATTCGGCAAAACCACGTTTGTGGATTTGTCATTTTCTATATTTATTATACACAGATATTTTATAAATGTCAAATAATTTTCTTAATTTACAGAATTTTTCCATCAACTTTTTAAATCATTGATACAAGCCAATTCAAACAATTATTTTTCTTATTTTCATTTTTTTGTCTGTTAGATACTAATTACCATTTTCATATTCTTGTATTTTTTTGTTTACCTTGTAATTGTTTTTAGACAACAAAAAAATCAACCAGATTTATTTTCTGATTGATTTTTGTATCTATCTGTTTATTAGTTCGAACAGATACGTCTTGGTGGCTTCAAGTGGAATCGAACCACTGACACGGGGATTTTCAGTTTTCCGTGCTACTTAATATTAAGCATTAGTTGGTATTAGATATTATCAATTAAAAGCTTTATATTTCAATGCTTTTAAAGCATTGAAAACTAAAAACATTTATATATTAATATATAGCAAATTGACTTTTTTAAAGGAAATTTTTTAGATGTTTTCTAGATGAAAATAAAATTACTATTGATATATATTTTAAATTTTCTATAACAGCAAATACAAATTTGGAGGTTTTATTATTATGAAGAATGAAGAATTAAAAAAAGAAATTCCAGATGAGAAAACAGGAATTAGTTATACTTTAGTTGGAGATTACTATCTTCCCAATTTAAAGTTGGAACAAGAAGAAAAAGTACAATTAAATAAATATGGACAATTAAGGCTAGATTATTTAAAAGAACATAAAAAAGTAGAACTTTCAATAATGTTTATGAATATGACTTTAAATAAACATTTAAAAGAAGTTCAAGAACTAGCTCAAGCAAGAGTAAATGAATTAGTAGAACAATTAAAAGCTAAAAGTGGTTTAACAAAAGACATGAAAAATACAGATATGCTTTATTGGGTTGGTACAATGAATGCTATTAAAAACCAAGCTGAAGAAATTGTTTTAAAAGAACTAATTTGTGTATGATACATTACTCTACTTTTAAATAAAAACGCCTTAAAATCGATTTTGAGGCTTAACTGAATAAAGAAAATTATTAACTACTTATAGTTTAAATAACTATAAGTAGTTTTTTGTTTTCAAAAGAGAATATGCCTCAAACTCTATAAAAGTGATAGGTGTGATGAGCCGATGCTATAAAGTTTATCCGTATTTGTATAAGTGGTCTAATTATACAAAGTGCGTGAGTGAGATTTTAGAACACAGACTCACAATAATAAAAGAGTATTCGGTGGCAAAACTTGAAATGGATTTGTAATTGTAAAAAGTTTGGGCAAGTATGAACAAAGATATTTATAATATCAGCAATTATAGTAGCAAATAAGCTACTTACTAGACCACCTATGAAACGAGGCGAAGACCTGACGGTTTCTAATATAGGTGTAATTATTCTCTTTTTTATAAGGGGATATTACACCTATTTCTACTTCAGCTCTTCCCCTCTGGTTTCTATATAGATTTGCCATAGAGCGTGGAAGTTTGAAACTGAGCTTAAGTTTCATAAAGAGTAAGAAAATTTGAAATAATTTTTCTTACTCTTTCTTTTGCAATAATGAATGTTATTGCGAACCTAACAAATGATAAGTTCATTTGTTAGGAGAAAATCAAAAGTGCGAAAAGCAATTTTGATTTGGGTTGTAGGGTTTACCCTGCCACACAGATAAACTTTGTTTGTCTAGTGTGTTAGACAAGTAAACTTATTTTGAGTAAGAAAGGAGCGTTGGAGCTATGAGTTATGCTATCGTAAGAAATGAAAAATTAACACGAGCAGAAATAAATGGAAAAAGAAGAAAGAGAAAAAGATTTAAGCTATGACAAATAAAAGGCAGGATTAAACCTGCCTTAATATATACTATTTGTTAAAAATCTGTTTAAACCAATTTTTAATTTTTGTAAAAAATGATTCCTTATATTCTACCATAGCAACAGAATTTTCTACTGTTTCAATTTTTGTTTCCTTATTTTTAAATAATTTATCAGGATTATATTTTTCCCTTTTTTCTTGTTCTTTTTTATATTGATTTATATCCAAAATCTCTTTGATTTTAGCCTTTTGATTTTCAGTAGCAAAATAATTTCTAAATAAATTAACTATAATTGCATTTGCCTCAGTAGATACATTTTGTTTTGCTAAATCAATTTCTGGATTTATTGTAAATTTATAATTAGTATCCATATTTTTTTTATAAAATTCAATTTTTTCATTTGGTATCTTATTATAATCCTCCTTTGAAAAAAATTTTATTATTTCTAATACTTCTGTATATGCTTTAGCATATGTACTATTCACCATCTATTGTTTCTCCTTCATTAACCTTTTGTGGATTTAATTCTGAGTCTTCTATACTAGTAGCTTCGTCAGTTTTTTCTGCTGTAATGCCTGTTTGCAAAGCACTTTTTAATGCTTCCGTTGGTGTTATACCTTTATCGTGAATTTGAGAACGGAAAATATCAAGTAGTAATTCTCTGCTAGGATTTTCCATATACTTTTCTCTCATTTCTTCTGATTGTATATAACTTAATAATTGTGCTTTAGTTAAATTTGGATGATAATCTAAAGCTATTGCATTTTCCAAGTTTAAAAAAATTTCATAAAACTCTGGAGAGCTTGACCAATTTGGATCCATATAAACATGATATCCATCTTTTTCATTTCCAAAAATTTGTGCTACATTTTGTCCATTTACTTTGTTAAATTCATCAACAAGCATTTGATATCCTACTTTATCTTTTTCAAAAAATAATCGGCTTGATTGATTCAATCCAACAGCTTCAGATGGAACAGAATAAATACGTTCTAAATTCCCATCAGAATCATAATAAGCTCTATAACAACTTCCATCGTCACGTTGCATAACATTTCCTTTTTGTTCTTCTTCAGACTTTTCTAGTCTAAATGGAGTATCCGTATTTGCTGGTTCTACAAATTTTCCCTTAATAAATCCTTCTTTGTATTCAGTATAAGAAACTCCATATTGTTGTGCTTTTTCATAATCATGAACAAAATCTTTACGTAGAAATGGATATTTTGTATCATAAGGATTTTCTGGATTATTAAATCTAATCTCAGCCATTACCTCTTCAAATGCAGATTTACAGTCAAAATCAACACTTTCGTTAACAACAACTTCTAATCTATGAGAATAATCATTCTTGTTTTCTTTTATTGCTAGAACTGAAGTTCCATATTTAGCATTAAATGCATCCACTATACTTTGATAATATGACACATCTTCCCACTCGCCATAAGAAACTCTTTCACCTATTTTCATTTTTTACCTCCATTTTAAAAATTACATATTATTGAATCTTTAATTACGATAAAAATATTATAACATATTTTTATAAAAAAGTACATTTTTTTCAATTTTTATTTTCTTCTAAATATTTCTTATATAATTCATCCATTGAAGATATATACTCTTGATCTTGTTTAACTCTAAATTTTTCATATTCACTATTTGCTTTTTCAATAGCTTGTTTATGTGATATGGAACCAGAGTGTGTAAGTAAATTCTTTTTTCTAAATTTTAATAAATCGTCCGTTACATCTATCCATTTTTGCATTGTCATTAATTGTTGTTCATTTGCCATATCTTCAGCATAGTCTAAAAATAACATAGTAAGACTTTCTAGTTTTTTTATTTCACTTTCATTCAAGTAATTTTTGGCAATACTAATATCATATTTCATTATTTTGCCATCTGGAGAATTTTTCCAAGAAGTAAGTCCCATATTAATTTTATTTGAATCTACTCTTTCATATATTAATTCAGCCGCTGTATGTCCAGTTATCGCATAATGTAGCTTGTTTTGGACAATTTTAAAAAATGTATATGCTTCTTCAGAATCTTTGTTATAATCAATACTTGTTGCTTCAAAAAGGTCTGTTATTTTTTGATATAATCTTCTTTCACTTAAACGAATTTCTTTAATTGTTTCAAGTAATTCATCATAATAGTCTTTACCAAATTTTGAACCATTTTTCATTCTTTCTTTATCAATTTTAAAACCTTTTATTATATAGTCTTTTAATACATTAGTTGCCCATATTCTAAATTGAGTGGCTTTCTTGGAATTTACCCTATAACCAACAGCAATAATTACATCTAGGTTGTAAAACATTACTTTTCTTCTAACATTGCGTTTTCCTTCTTTTTGAACTATTGAATTTTCTTCAATAGTTGAGTTTTTATCCAATTCTTTAGAATCGTAAATATTTTTTAAATGAACATTGATATTGTCAATACCAGTATCAAATAATTCTGCCATACTTTTTTGTGTAAGCCAAATTGTTTCATCTTTTAATATAACATCAATATTTATTTTTCCATCATCTGTTTCATATAATACAATATTACTTTCTTTCACAGAAACCTCCTATTTAATTGTGCAGATACCACCTGCACTTTTTGTTATTTCTTTCTTAATTCCTTTATAATCTCATTTGATAATTCATCACTAATAATATTTCTTACTGTAATTCCTTCATCTGTTATAGTTACATTTGAACTTAATTTTGCTCTGCTCTTATAAACATTTTCTTGGTTTTTACAACTAAATGTATCATATTCTGTTTTAGGATTTGGAGCTGTAAATGCTTTACCACAATGTTTACAAAGTTTTAAATATTTCTTTTCTAGTATAGCATATAATTTAAAGTTTTCATCTATGTATTCTTTTAAACTTCTTATATGTATTTCAACACCATTGTATTTTAAATTAGTTCTAATATGGTTTGATTCTAATTTTTCAATTAAAGAATGGTCTATGTATTCATTATCATCTTTTTTAAGTTCTTTGAGTATGTTATATAAGGTTTGTGCATAGCTTACTATCTGGTCTGCTTGTTCATAGTATTTTTCATTTCTATAATATAAGTTGTTTAATTCTGGTGTAATAAATTTTTCCATACTTCGCTGACAAATAAGTTTATTACTTTTTTCTATTATCTCTTTTATTTCTTCTTTACTTGCAGTTGGAAAGAAGATTTTAAAATAATTAATTATATCCATTGTATTAAAACTATCATAGTATTCTTTACCCGATACATTGTTAAACTCTTTTAGTAATACCTTTTTATCTAATGTATAATATCTATTTACTGGTAGATTATGTATTAAACCTAAAAGTCCATATTCTTTTATATAGTCAATTAATAGTTTATCTGTGGCTTCTTTATTTTCTAATGATAGTTTTCCTAAATTTATAAAATCTATTAAAGGTTTATCATTTTCTTCGTAATCTCCAAAATTTATTAAAGAATAACCTGCAGAAATATTTGGTACAACATATTTTATATTGTTAATCTCCTTTAATTCATACTCATTAAACTTCGGTAATGACTGATTATTAAAGCCATATTCTAAATCAAATTTCATCTTCTTTTCTCCAATCTAAAAAAATTTAAAATTTTTCCAAGTAATATATTGACAAATATAATATATTACTATATACTCTTATTGTAATATATTTGCATGTGCAATATCTTACACATTATGTTAAGTAAATTAATACTTTGTATCTACTAATATATTACACTAATATGTTGCATTTGTCAACATGTATTTACCAGTAATGGTAGATATATAGGATTTTTATGCCCAAAATAATGCAAGTAAAAAATATTAGTAAAGGAGATTGAAACATTGGCTAAAGATAATGATAACAAAAAAGAAGAAATTTCAAAACTATATTATGAAGATAATTTAACGCAAAAAGAAATTGCTAAAAATCTAGGTGTTACTCAAGGTTATGTATCACAAGTTATTAAGGAAGATGAAAGATACACTATACACAAAAAAGAAAAACACCAAAAATCATTAGAGAAAAAAGCTATTTACAACAAAGAATACTATAAAACCTATGAGCGACCTAAAAAAGATGATGACTCATATAAACAATTACAAGCACAATTAGATAAAGATTCAGCAGAACTATCTTCAGCAGGTAGATATATTTCAGATATTGATTTTGCAAAATGGAATCCAAATGCTTATGAAGGCGATAAAAACGGAAATCTAAAATTAGTCAAAGGGTTAACAGTAAGTATAGATGCTCCTAAAATAGTAAATATGAAAAGAAAAGTTCCAACGCAAAAATATAAAAAGAAATATTGTCATAGTCGTTAATTATAAGATTTTATTAGTTTTAATAGAATCTTTTATTATAAACATTTTGAGCAAAGGAGGTGCGAGATTATGGGTAATATTAAAGAAAATTATGAAATGATGTTTACTTCATATCCAGATTTAGTAGATATCGAACAATTAACTAAAATGCTTAGTATAAGTGCTACTCTTGCATATAGATTAGTGAAAGATAAAACAATACAAGCATTAAAAGTTGGTAGAGCTTATAGAATACCAAAAAGAAATGTTATTTATTATTTAACAAATCAAAACTAAGCCATTGCCATTTATTTAGGTAATGGCTCTAATTTTATTACACAAATTAACTAGACTTAAATGTAATTACATGGTATTATACTATCAATATCAATAGTAAGTTAAATTTAAGCTGTTATAGAAAAGGAAGGAGTAAATATGATAGATGTAACAGGTAGCTTACAAATAAAAAATAATAAGTATCAAGCAGTTTTAAGTTATAAGCAAGATAACAAATGGAAAACAAAATGGGTATCAACCAAAATTCCAGCAGTAAAAGGTAATAAAAAACTTGCAAATGCAAAACTTGAAGAAATAAGGAAAAACTTTCAAGAAGAAATTAATAGTGATTATATAGATAATGAAGAAATATTATTTGTAGATTATATGAAAAAATGGCTAAAAATGATTAAAGCAAGTGTTGAAGAAACAACCTATAATGGTTATAAAGGTGTTGTAAATGGAAGATTATCAGATTATTTTAGTAATAAAAAAATAACTCTGCAAAATATTAAACCAAAACATATATAAGACTTTTATCAATATTTATTAGATGATGGACTTTCTGGAAACACAGTAAAACATTATCACGCAAATATTAGAAAGGCTTTGCAATATGCAATGAAAACAGATATTATTCCATCTAATCCTGCTGATAAAGTTGATTTACCCAAAATTGAAGAATATTGTCCACACTTTTATACAAGTGATGAAGTTAAAACATTGCTTAATGAAGTTATTGGAACAAAGCTAGAAATTCCTGTAATGATAGATTGCTTTTATGGTTTTAGAAGAAGTGAAGTAATTGGTTTAAAATGGAGTGCTATTGATTTTGAAAATAAAACTATAACAATAAACCATACTATTACTCAATCAAATGGGAAGTTAATTATTAGAGATAAAACTAAAACAAAATCTAGTAAAAGAACTTTACCTTTAGAGCCTATTGTAGAATCTTTCTTACTTGAATTAAAGGAAAAACAAGAAAAGAATAAAGAATTATGTGGAAATAGCTACAATCAAGAATGGTTAGAATATATATGTGTAGATGTTTGTGGTAATCTTATAAGACCAGACTATGTAACGGAAACATTTTTAAAATTATTGAAGAAAAAGAATTTAAAGCAAATTCGTTTTCACGATTTAAGACATACTTGTGCTAGTATTCTTTTAAAGAATGGTACAAATATGAAAGAAATTCAAGCGTGGCTTGGTCATTCAAATTACAATACTACTGCAAATTTATATGCACATTTAGATACAAGTAGTGTAAACGAAGTTGGAAAAGTTATAACAAATGTATTTATGCCAAAAAAAGAAGTAGTCAGCGCCTAAACAAACTACTCTTTTAAAATATTGCTTGAACGAGCTTCGAACTCGTGTCTTTGAACTGAATATAAATTTTTTAGATGTTTTTTTAGATGAAACAAAAAATCTATATTTTTTGGTGCAAATTATTGTTTGGTGGCTTCAAGTGGAATCGAACCACTGACACGGGGATTTTCAGTCCCCTGCTCTACCAACTGAGCTA
>CAKPHJ010000039.1 GCA_934157205.1 uncultured Clostridia bacterium | reverse complement strand
CATGGATAGAATTTATACAAAATCCAAATGAGGTGAATGGTATGTCAAATAAAGAAATTAAAAAAGCTAAAGAAGTATTAGAAGAAATAAGCCAAGATGAACGTGAAATATACCTTGCTGAACTAAGAGAAAAATACATAATGGATCAAAAAGCCATTGAAGATGCTGGATATGATAAAGGCTTAAAAGCTGGTATTACACAAGGTATTAAACAAGGGATAAAACAAGGCATGACACAGGGCATTAAATCTGGTATAGCTCAAAAACAAAAAGATATTGTTAAAAAAATGCTAAACGAAAAATTTGACAAAAATATAATTCATAAAATAACTGGATTGTCTATAGAAGAAATTAATAATATTGAAAAAAAATAAAATAATAAATTGAATTTATTATTAATATAGTTCAGACAAATATAAATAAATTTTCATAACGAAAAGGGACTATAAAAAAGTCCCTTTACTATTTGTTTTATACTTATATTTATTTTATATCTTTAAGTCTTCTCGATTTTACTCCCATTACAATCATTATAATAGCAAAACTTAAAATCATAATAACCATAGTACTAGAAATTCCTGTTCGAGGCAATTTAGATGATTCTACAATAGTATTATCTTTACTACTTTCTATTTCTTTTAAATTATTATTATCTATCTGTGTGATTGTACTATTACCATTATTTTCTTCTGTTTTACTATTTTTATTCTCATTAGTATTATCTTGTTCAAAACTAATAGTAGCTTCATCAATCGTCCAGTCAAATCCATAAATTTCACCTTGCCTTATTACCACTGATTTACTATTTTCAATATTAAAAGCTGTATTTTTGGTATTAACTATTATATTTTTATCTGTATCATTATAAATATATTTTTCAAATTGATACTCTAATTTATCACCATCTTTGTATTTGCTCAAATATATAATTTCATCTTTTTCAACTAGTTTAAGTAACTCACTATTTTCAAGGGTTTGATACATAAAACAAAACGATTCTCCCTCATTATATTCATTAAATGAAAATGATATTCCATCTCCTAAAATACTTTTTGACATATTTATTTTTCTATCGTATGTGTCATCATTTTTTTGTTTTATATATATTATACAATTTTTACCTATATCATTTTCAATTTTAGGAAATTGCGTTGTAGAAGTTGCTGTATATTTATAAATTGCATTCTCATTTATTTCAGATAATTTTATTTTATCAGTCCATGATTTTTCATTAATATTTTTACCATATTCAATATTAAATAATCTATTTATATTTTCTTCAGACAAATCTTCAATCAATTCACCTGTTTTATTGTTAATTACTTTACAATCATATACTTTTAAATCGTCTTCAGTATATGTTATTCTCATGCGAATATAATCTCTGTAATCATATAAATTAGATGGTAAATTAAATTCTTTTGCATCAATAGATAATGATTTCAGTTCGCCATCTTTTTCTATATTGCAACCATATACACTTTTATTATTAAATGATACATATGAATTTATTTTAAAATCATTTGTTATTCTCTCGTTATCTGCATAAGATGTAGAATATATAGTAAAACTAAACACAATTGTTAGAATTGTTACTAATAATTTGTATAATTTATTTTCCTTCATAAAAAAATCCCCTCACCTTAACTTTATTTTTCGTTAGTATATATTTTTATTTTGTCTTTTCAAATTGATTATGACATATTTTTTCAAAAAACACAAGAAATTTTCACAATTTTTACATACTATATTCACAGTATATAAAAATACTACAATCTATATTGCCACAAAGCAAATTAGGTTAAAATTATTATTAAATTTCTTCGACATAAATTTCATCTGTTGCTACAACTATTGTATATTTTCTTAAGCCTTCTATTTCTTTTATTTCTTCAAATTCGCTGTATCTTTCAATTTGCTCTCTTGCTTCTTTTTGCTTTTCTTCTAATTTTGATTTTTCTCCTTTTTTTAAGTATTTAAATTCTACCATTATTGCCTTATACCCTTTTGTTCTATTTCCTTCTTTTATTTTACAAGAAATAAAAGAAAGTAGCAATTACCTTTGCTATCTTCTTCCTGTTTATTTTTTCAATTTTTCTGCCTCAATTAAACTTTTTCATTCTATTTCTTATATTTTGTTTTTTATTTTGATTTTTTCTATAACTTTTTGTACGAAATATATTATACAAAATTTGCCATTTTATTAACATTTTCTAATATTTTCGTTTTATTTTTTTGAAAACTAAATTGTTTTAAATTAGGGAACTGGTAAAAATTAAAAATTTAAAATTCATGAAAATCTTGATACTTTAATGAAATATTATAAGTTATTATAAAAATTTATTATATAAAAAAAACAGCTTATACCCATTGACATAAACTGTTTTTTCCTATTTTTTTAATGGTAGCGAAGATGTGATTCGAACACATGACCCTTCGGGTATGAACCGAATGCTCTAGCCAGCTGAGCTACTTCGCCATATATTGTGCTTTTCTTAAGTGATGTTATTATTATAAATGTTGTTTCTGTTTTTGTCAAGATAAAAATACAAGAATTTTATTTTTTCTTGTATTTTTTATGTTCTTTCAATTTCTTCATCTTTTCCATTTGGCAATTTATTTTCTGTTTGATCTTTTCTATTTGATAATGGTTTTTTTCCTTTTGTTAGTTTATTGTTTGGTTGTTGTTTATTAGTTTCTTTGCTTCCATATATTCCATTTGCAATTACTTCTGCATTATATAATGCTGCTTGTAATTCTTTTCCTAATGTTTCTCCTATTTCTATTGGATATTCTTCATTACTAAATACAATGCGAAGAAAATCTTTTATATCATTCAATAACTTTCTCATATTTTTAAAGCTATGCTTTAATTTTCACCTCACTTTTAAAAAACTACTTTTATTTTAACATAAATTTACATTTAAATCAATACATTTTTGCAATTTTACATAATATTTTTCAAAAATAATTATTTTTATTTATTATTACTAAAAACATTGAAAATATAAGTTTTGTAAATTAAAGTTTATTATTTTTTTAAAATTGAAACATTAATATTTAAAACTTATATTTCAATGTTTTTTAATTACTATTCATATCTTTCTATTTTTTTGCTGTAAAATTTAGTATTAATAAGTTTTAAAAAATTTATTTTTCTATTTTACATATTCATTTAAAGGTTTAACTCTGTAATATAAGTCTCCCATTTCTTCTGTTGGTACATATCCTGGTTTAGAATTTATAACATCTGGAATTCTGTTTACTATAGAAGCACATGTAAGCCCTACTGTATCTGGCTTATTTATAACTAATGTTGTTTCAGGTTCTCCAATTATTGTCCATTCATTTTTATCAAAATCATCTTTTGAATATACTTTTCCTATACATTCACTTTCAATTGTTATTCCTTCTTCTGTTTCAGTAGTAACAACTGCACTCATTCCTGTAGCATTTCCTTTTTTTACTGTCATTTCTAATGTACTTGAATATATATCTTCTTTGTATGTTTGTGGCACAGTTTTTTGTGTTTGTGATTTTACTGTTAATCCTAGCTTATCACATAGCCAACCATTTACATTCCACATATATGATGGTAAGTATTCTCCATTATTTATCATTTCTTGTCTTTCTTCATTTGAAATTCTATCTACACTTGCTACTTGTTTATCAAATTCTTCTAATGATAATCCTGCTCCATGTGCTTTTGCTAATGCTATTCCATAGTCTTCTACATTGTAACTTGAACTACCTTTTATTTTTGTTATTTTATGTGTAGAACCTGCTACGCTAGATATTAATTGTCCCCAATAAATGTCTTGGTATCCGCTTCCTGTTATTGTGCAATTTGTTTCTTTAGCCATTTTGTCTAATTTTTTTGTTATTTCTGGATTTGAATTCATAGGGTAAAATGCTTCTTCGCATGTTGTAATTGCATTTACTCCTAATTTAGCACATAACATTAATGCTTCTTCTACATCTTTTATTAAACTCATTGTTGTAACTATTACTATATCTGGTTTTGTTTGTTTTATCATTTCTTCTGCTGAATTAACAGAAACTACTTTTACACCTTTGTTTTCTGTTCCCATTATTTCACCTATGTCTTTTCCTATAACTGCTGGATTCACATCAATTGCTCCTACAATTTCTGCTCCTTTTTCATATACATATCTCATTGTATATACACTCATTTTGCCAGCTCCATATTGAACTACTTTGATTTTTCTATCCACAAAAATCACTCCTTTCAATTTATATCTAGATTATATACCATATATTAAATTTTATACAAGTACTTTTTTATGTTTTTTTAGATAAAACAAATACGAATTCAGAATTTTTTTATTTTCATATTATATTAAAAATTCCTTTAAAATATTTGCACATCTTTTAGAGGCTAGTTTAACATTATTATCAAATGTTTCTGCATTTTTTCCATTTGGAGTATCTGAAATACTTCTTATAACAATGAACGGAATATTATCTAAATAACATGTTTGAGCTATTGCTCCACATTCCATGTCTACAACATCTGCATTAAATTTTGAATGTATTTTGTCTTTCATTGAAATATCTGTACAAAAAATATCTCCTGTTGCAATTATTCCCATTTTTATATTATAACTTCTTTCTGGAATACTTTTAATTACTTGTTCAAACTCATCAATTAATTCTCTGTCACATTCTACATTATTTCCTACCCCTGTAATGTAGCCTTTACTATGTCCAAATGCTGTTATGTCAAAATCATGTTGAACTACACTTTTTCCAATAACAACATCACCTATTTGTAGTAAACTATTAACAGATCCTCCTGCTCCTAAATTAATTATATAAGATATTTTAAATTTATCTATCATAACTTGTGTTGTTCTTGCTGCATTTACCTTTCCAACTCCACTTTTTACCAAAATACATTTTTTCCCTTTTATAGTTCCTTTTAAAAATCTTAAATTGTAAAATTGTTCTATTTCTATGTCTTTCATTATATTTATTATTGCTTCTCTTTCTTCTTCCATAGCTACTATTATTCCAATATTTTGCATACTATCCCTCTTTTCTATATAAATTACTAATTTTTTCTTTATTTTACTATAACTTTTTTTTAATAACAAGCAATTTTAAAATTTTTAATAAAACTCTTGTCACTTTGATTTTTTTAGTGTAATATAATAAAGTAAATTGAAAGAAATGCAAAAAAAGAAAGGAGTTCTATTTAAAACAAACAGCGCCTGGGCACATTATCTATTTTATGTGTTGACGAGGACTAAAGTTATCGAATTACTCGGCGGATGCTTTAGTGGCTTAACCTATAGTCATTAGTATTAATAAAAAAATCAATAGTAATATTGTAACAAAAATTAATACATTAGGTTTCATTGCATACTTTCAATTCCAAAATTTTTATTTTTAGGAGGAATTAAATATGTGCGGAATTGTAGGTTACATAGGAACAAAAAAAGCAAGCCCAATATTA
The DNA here is from genome assembly GCA_934157205.1 of uncultured Clostridia bacterium. Lineage (GTDB taxonomy): Bacteria > Bacillota > Clostridia > TANB77 > CAG-508 > CAG-269. The sequence goes on along the minus strand of CAKPHJ010000039.1, from coordinate 2,707 downwards.
ATAAATGGGTTAATTAGATTGGAATACAGAGGTTATGACTCTGCTGGTATTTCAACAATAGAAGATAATGGTCTTTCTATTATGAAAGATCAAGGAAGAGTTAAAAATTTATATAATTTAAAAGGTATTGATGATTTAACTGGAACAATTGGAATTGCTCATACAAGATGGGCTACACACGGAAAACCATCAAAAGAAAATGCCCATCCTCATATGGATAATAGCAAAACTTTTAGTGTTGTACACAATGGAATTATTGAAAATTTCAATGAATTAAGAAAATTTTTAAAAGATAATGGTTATAAATTTTATTCTGAAACAGATACAGAAACAATACCAAATTTAATACATTATTACTATTCAAAAGATACTAAAAATGATGATTTAAAATTTTTAAGAGCTGTAAAAAATGCATGTAAAGATTTAAAAGGAAGTTTTGCTCTTGAAATTATTTGTAAAGATTACAAAGACAATATGATAGTTGTTAGAAAAGACAGTCCTCTTGTAATAGGAAAAGGAGATAACGAAAACTACATTGCTTCTGATATTCCAGCTATACTATCATTTACAAAAAATTTCTATTTATTAAATGATATGGAATTTGCTATTTTGTCTAGAAATGATGCAAAATTTTTCGATATTAATTTAAATCCAGTCAATAAAAAAATGGAAACTATTGAATGGAATGCTTCAAGTGCTGAAAAAAATGGTTATGAAGATTTTATGCTAAAAGAAATATATGAACAACCTGTTGCAATAAGAGAAACAATAGGTGCTAAATTTAGTAATAGCCCTAAACATGAATTTGATGAGCTAAACTTTACTAAAGATTATTTATCTAATTTAACTAGAATTTACATTGTTGCATGTGGTACAGCAATGCATGCTGGATTATCTGGAAAAAGAGTTATAGAAAAACTTTGCAAAATTCCTACTGAAGTTGATATTGCTTCAGAATTTAGATATAGAGATCCTTTAGTTGATAAAAATACACTTTGTATTTTTGTTTCTCAATCTGGTGAAACTGCTGACACAATTGCTGCTTTAAAACTTTGTAAACAAAAATCTGCAAAAACTCTTGCTATAACAAATGTTATTGGTAGTTCTATAACTAGAGAAGCTGACTATTCTATTTATACACATGCAGGTCCTGAAATAGCTGTTGCTTCTACTAAAGCCTATACTTCTCAAGTTGTTTTATTAACAACTCTTGCAATGTATTTTGCAGAAATTTTAGAAATTAATTCAGATATAACTTCTGAATTAAAACATGATATTTTAGAATTACCTAAGAAAATAGAAGAAACTTTAAAAGTATCTGAAAATATTAAAGAATTTTCTAAAAAAGTAGCTTATGAAAAAGACATCTTTTTCTTAGGTCGTGGTATAGACGAAGTTGTAGCTAAAGAAGGTTCTTTAAAATTAAAAGAAATTTCTTATATACATGCTGAAAGTTATGCTGCTGGAGAATTAAAACATGGTGCAATAGCATTAATAGAAAAAGGAGTTACTGTTGTATCTACAATATGTGATCCAGAATTAGTTGAAAAAATGATTAGTAATATACAAGAAACTGCTACTCGTGGAGCTAAAACACTTGTTATAACAAATCAAAATATTGATAAAAAAATGTTTGATTTTGTAATAGAAATTCCAAAAACAAATACACTACTATCACCTATCTTATCTATTATTCCTTTACAACTATTTGCTTATTACATTTCAAAAGAAAAAGGATTAGACGTAGATAAACCAAGAAATCTTGCTAAATCTGTAACAGTTGAATAAGAAAAAAGCGGACTACATTTAAAGTCCGCTTTTTTCCTACATTAAAATATTTAATAATTAAGTCATTAATAATTTTACAATTATTAAACACACAGCTCCTGGCAAACCAAGTAAACCGTATTAAAACACTAGTAAATATATTTAATCCAATATGAAAACCAAAATTTGCCCCAATTAAATTTATTGCTAAAATAGATATTCCACCCAAAATAGAATTAAACACTAATTTAAATATCTTTTTTAGTGGCACTATAAATATTCTTCCAAATATAAAAAGAAAACAAATACATGCTAAGTAAATAATAATATTTTTATCCATATTAATTCTTATTTCTCCTAATAATTTTTATATTACAATTTTATGTGTAATTATGGACATTTATTACTTTTTGTATTTTTTTATATAATTTTAGTTATTAGCTTACCTCTTCTTCCCAACCAGAAAATTTTATTTGACTTATCATGTCTAATTCAATTCCCTTTGCTTTGGCTATTTTTATTAAATAGTCTAATTTAGATTGGTTTGCTTTAATTTGATAAATATAATAGTCTATTAAGTCATCTTTAGCATATTCAAAATTTTTATTAGCTATTTTTAAATCTTCAGTTGTTTTTAATATTAGTTTTATTAAATCTTTTTCTTTGTCAATCTCATTTTTTTCAATAATATTTATTTCTTTAACATACACTTCTTTTTGCATATATTCCCCTCCCTTTGTTTATAGCTTTATTATATTCATCTTGTTTCCTTTTTATTACTAATAATCCAAATTTAATTAAATAAGATTACAAGATGATATTTAATAATAACTAAAATAAAAAAACATTGAAATATAATTTTCAAATTCAATGACGAATGTGAATGGAAAAATTTTAGAAATTCTTACGAAATTTTCTGGAAAGAGTTCGCGAATAGCGG
>CAKPHJ010000038.1 GCA_934157205.1 uncultured Clostridia bacterium | reverse complement strand
CCAGTTGCAAGAGAATTAAGAGAAAAAGATTATATGAAAATATTATCTCTAGCTCCAGAAGTACTTTAAAATAAATTAAGTTATTTTAGGAATTGGAGAAAGCGAAACAAAAATAAGAAAAGGAGGCTAAGCTCTGATGAGAATAAAAAAAGGAGACAATGTTCAAATTTTATCTGGAAATGACAAAGGAAAAACAGGAGAAGTTTTAGAAGTTATTCCTAAAGATGATAAAATAGTTGTTAAAGGAATCAATGTTAGAAAAAAACATGTTAAAGCTAGAAAACAAAACGACGAAAGTGGCATTATTTCTGTAGAATGTGCTATACCAAGTGCAAAAGCAAATGTGGTATGTGCAAAATGTGGAAAGGCTACAAAAGTTGGATATAGTATAGAAAAAGATAAAAAAGTACGTATTTGTAAAAAATGCGGTGCGAAATTGAAATAAGAAAGGAGGAATAATACATAATGGAAAAATTAAGAGAACAATATGAAAAAGAAGTAGTTCCAGCATTAATGAAAAAATTTAATTATAAATCAATTATGCAAGTTCCAAAACTTGATAAAATAGTAATTAATATAGGTTTAGGAGATTTAAAAGAAAATCCTAAATCATTAGAAAATGCAATGAACGATTTAATGCAAATTACAGGTCAAAAACCAGTTGTAACTAAAGCAAAAAAATCAATTGCAGCATTTAAATTAAGAGAAGGTGCTAATATAGGTTGCAAAGTAACTTTAAGAGCAGATAAAATGTATGATTTTGCATACAAATTATTTAATGTAGCACTTCCAAGAGTTAGAGATTTTAGAGGAGTTTCTGGTAATTCTTTTGATGGTAGAGGAAATTACTCTATGGGAGTAAAAGAACAATTAATATTCCCTGAAATCGAATATGATAAAGTAGATAGATTAAGAGGTATGGATATTATATTTGTAACAACATCAAAAACAGATGAAGAATCTAAAGAGTTGTTGAAATTATTAGGAATGCCTTTCAAAAACTAATTTTATCTAAAAAGAAAGGAGCAGAATTATGGCTAAAAAATCTATGAAAGTTAAACAAGCAAGGCCACAAAAATATAAAACAAGAGAATATAATAGATGTAAAATATGTGGAAGACCACATGCATATATCAGAAAATATGGAATATGCCGTGTTTGTTTTAGAGAGTTAGCTCATAAGGGAGAAATTCCTGGTGTAAAAAAAGCAAGCTGGTAAAATAGAGATTTATACAATAAAAAAGAAAAGGAGGAACTAGAGTTGAATATTACAGATCCAATAGCAGATATGTTAACAAGAATAAGAAATGCAAATAGTTCAAAACATAAAACAGTTGATATTCCTGCATCAAATATGAAATTAGGAATAGCTAAAATTTTATGTGATGAAGGATATATAAAATCTTTTGAAGAAATAAAAGATAATACTCAAGGTGTTATTAGAATTACTTTAAAATATGATGAAAAAGGAAATAGAGTAATTGATGGTTTAAAAAGAATTAGTAAACCAGGTTTAAGAGTATATGCTTCAAAAGAAGAATTACCAAAAGTATTAAATGGTTTAGGTATAGCAATTATATCAACATCAAAAGGTTTAAAAACAGATAAAGATGCAAGAGCTTTAGGTGTTGGTGGAGAAGTTTTAGCATATGTATGGTAATATAACATAACAAAAAGGAGGGAAAAAAATGTCAAGAATAGGAAACAAATCTATTACAGTACCATCAGAAGTTCAAGTAAAAATTGATGGACACAAAATAACTGTAACAGGTCCAAAAGGTACATTAGAAAGAGAAATACATGAAAATATTTCTGTAGAGATGAATGGAAATGAAATAAATGTTACAAGAAAAAATGATGAACCTAAAAATAGAAGTTTACATGGTTTAACAAGAACTTTAATAAATAATATGATAATTGGTGTAACTCATGAATATAGCAAAGAATTACAAATAAATGGTGTTGGATACAGAGTTGCAAAACAAGGAAATGACTTAAATTTAACTTTAGGTTATTCACATCCAGTTATATTTGAAGCACCTGCTGGTATTACTTTTGATGTTCCAAATCCTAATACAATAATTGTTAAAGGAATTGATAAAGAATTAGTTGGTCAAACTGCAGCTGTTATAAGAACAAAAAGACCACCAGAAGTATATAGAGGTAAAGGTATTAAATATGCTGATGAAGTTATTAGACGTAAAGAAGGTAAAACTGGTAAATAATTTTAATTGATATTTTGCACATTTTTGTTTCATTAATCAGACTTAATGTACAAAAGTACGGCTTTTGGTCTGTTTAATTTATAAAAAAGCAATACAAATTAAAATTACATAAGTATAAAAAATTCGAATTTAAAGAAGGGAGAATAAAGATGGTTAAGAAAACAGATAGAAAAATGGAAAGAACAAGAAGACATATTCGTGTTAGAAGAAAAATATCTGGAACAGCTGAAAGACCAAGATTATGTATATATAGAAGCAATAGTAATTTATATGTACAAGTTATCGATGATGTTAAAGGAAACACTTTAGTTTCAGCTTCAACATTAGATAAAGACGTAAAAACAAAATATGCTAATAAAGTCGCAGCTAAAGAATTAGGAGCTTTAATTGCAAAAAAAGCATTAGATAAAAAAATTGATACTGTTGTATTTGACCGTGGTGGATATATTTATCATGGTGTTGTAAAAGAATTAGCAGAAGCTGCTAGAGAAGGCGGTTTAAAATTCTAACAAAATATATTAAGAAGGAGGAAGCAAAAAACCTTATGGAAGAAAAAAATGAATTAAAAGAAAAAGTAGTTGCTATAAACAGAGTTGCTAAAGTTGTAAAAGGTGGTAGAACTTTTAGATTTAGTGCAGTAGTTGTTGTAGGTGACGAAAATGGACATGTAGGAGTTGGAAATGGTAAAGCTGCTGAAGTTCCAGATGCTATTAAGAAAGCAATTCAAGAAGCTAAAAAGAACTTAGTAGAAGTGCCAATAGTAAATACAACTGTACCTCATGAATATGTAGGAACATTTGGTAGTGCAAAAGTTATGTTAAAACCAGCTGCAGTTGGTACTGGTATAATTGCAGGAGGAAGTGTTAGACCTGTAATGGAACTTGCTGGATATAAAAACATAAGAACTAAAGTTATTGGAACTAATAACCCAAGAAATGTTGTTTATGCTACAATTGAAGGTTTAAAATCTATGCAAACATTAGAAACAGTTGCTAAAAAAAGAGGTAAAAAACCAGAAGATATATTATAATAATTGATATTTAATAAATTAAAGAGGAGGTGCAAAGTTCAAGATGAAAATAAATGAATTAAAACCAGCTGTAAGTAAAGTAAAAAGAAATAGAGTAGGTCGTGGTATGGCATCAGGAAATGGAAAAACTTCTGGAAGAGGTCACAAAGGTCAAAAAGCAAGATCTGGTGGTGGAGTAAGAAGAGGTTTTGAAGGTGGACAAACACCATTATATAGAAGACTTCCAAAAAGAGGATTTACAAATATTCATGCTAAAAATTATACAGAAGTAACATTAAAAATGTTAAACCAATCTAAAGCTACAGACGTAACAGCAGAAACATTATTAGAAGAAGGTATAATTGGAAAAATTAATGATGGTATAGTTGTTTTAGCAACAGGTAAATTAGAAAAGAAATTAAATGTTAAAGCTAATAGATTTACAGCTAAAGCTAAAGAAGAAATTGAAGCTTTAGGCGGAAAGACAGAGGTGATTTAATTGTTTAAGACTATAAAAAATGCTATTTCAACACCTGATGTAAGAAAAAGATTATTATATACACTTCTATTAATAATAGTTTTTAGATTTGGGTGTTATATAACAGTTCCAGGAGTTAATAGTATAACATTAAATCAAGCAATGAGTGGATCAGATGGTATAGCAGGATTAATTGATATGATTTCAGGTGGAGCTTTTTCAAGATTCTCTGTTTTTGCTATGTCAATAAGTCCATATATTACAGCCTCAATTGTTATACAATTATTAGCAATGATAATTCCATCTTTAGAAAAAATGACAAAAGAAGGTGGAGAACAAGGTAGACAAAAAATAAATAGATATACTAAAATATTAACAATAGTTTTAGCACTAGTTGAAAGTATTGGTATATATTTATCTTATAAATCTACTGGAATATTTGTTAACGGTAGTTTTTTAACAGCTGCATTAGTTGTTGTAGGTCTTGTGGCTGGAACATCAATTTTAATGTGGTTAGGAGAACAAATAACTGCAAAAGGTGTTGGTAATGGGATATCTTTATTAATATTTATAGGTATTATATCAAGATTACCAAGTGTACTAACAACATTATGGAATTTGATGATTACAGATTCAGGATTTAGTACAAAAGGACTATTAATAGCTATAGGAATTATAATAGGAGCAATTATTTTAGTTGCTGGTGTTGTATTTGTACAACAAGCTGAAAGAAGAATTCCTGTTCAATATTCTAAAAAAGTAGTTGGAAGAAAAATGGTAGGAGCACAAAGTACACATATACCATTAAAACTTGCTATGGCAGGTGTTATGCCAGTAATTTTTGCTTCATCATTTATGACATTTCCAGCTATGATAATACAAATATTTGTTAAAGATATACAAAATCAAACAGGATTTTTAGCAGGACTATATAAATTTTCAATTGCAACTTCAACTACACAAGTTGGAATTGGATATTCAATAGCAAATGCTTTAGTATATTTATTATTAATTATAGGATTTACATTTTTCTATACTTATGCTACATTTAATCCAGCAGAAGTATCTAACAATATTAAGAAAAATGGTGGATTTATACCTGGAATAAGAGCGGGTAAACCAACAACAGAATATTTATCATCAATAATATCTAAATTAACATGGGTTGGAGGATTTTTCCTTGCTTTAATAGCAATATTACCAATGCTAATTAGATTCTTACCAGAAGGACTTGGTAATGTAGCTTTTGGTGGTACATCAATATTAATTGTTGTAGGCGTAGCTCTTGAAACAATGCAACAATTAGAATCTTTATTAGCTATGAGACATTATAAAGGATTTTTAGAATAATAAATTATTTGCCATGGGTTAAAGTAAATGCTACTAATGTTATAGGAAATTGTTTTCCTATAACATAACTAATGGCATTTAATAATTTTTATTATGTTTATTAATAAAATAAATATAATAAAGGTTATTAAATAAATTATAATAATCGAAAGAAAGGAATGTGATTAATTATGATAATTATAATGTTAGGAGCACCTGGAACAGGTAAGGGAACAGTTGCAAGTATATTACAAGAAAAACTTGAGGTACCACAAGTTTCAACTGGAGATATATTTAGAAAAAATATTCAAGAAGGAACTGAGTTAGGAAAATTAGCAGAAAGTTATATTTCAAAAGGAAATTTAGTTCCAGATGAAGTAACTATAGGCATTGTAAAAGATAGATTAAAAGAAAATGATGTTCAAAATGGAATAATTTTAGATGGTTTCCCTAGAACTGTAAAACAAGCTGAAGAATTAGATAAAATGCTTTCTGAACAAGGCAAAAAAGTAGATATGGTAATTAATTTAACTACACCAAAAGATGAAATTGTAGAAAGAATTATTAGCAGAAGAATTTGCTCTAATCCAGATTGTAAAACAATATATAATTTAATATTGAATCCACCTAAAAAAGAAGGAATTTGTGACAAATGTGGACACGAATTATATCAAAGAGCTGATGACAACAAAGAAACAGTTGAAACAAGATTTGATAATTATATAATAAATACACAACCTTTAGTAGAATATTATGAGCAAAAAGGAAATTTAAGAACAGAAATGGTAAGTACATCAATAAATAGACTTGGAAAAGACGTAGCAGAAGATATTGTAAAATATTTTAATGAAAAATAGAAAGAAGGAAGATTAAATTGGTAACAATTAAATCAAAAAAAGAAATAGAATTAATGAGAGAAGCATGCAGGGTTGTTGCATTAACATATAAAGAACTTGAAGAAAAAATCAAACCAGGAATGTCTACATGGGAATTAGATCAAATTGCAGAAAGAAAAATGAGAAGTTTAGGAGCAATTCCTGCTGAAAAAGGATATGACATTGGAATAAAAGGAGTACCACCATATCCTGCAACTTTATGTGTTTCAATAAATGACGAAGTAATTCATGGAATTCCTTCAAAAAATAAAATAATAAAAGATGGAGATATTGTAAGTATAGATACAGTAGCATTAAAAAACGGATTTAATGGTGATGCTGCAAGAACATTTATAGTAGGAAAAGCAAATGCTGAAGCTGAAAGATTAGTTGCTGTTACAAAACAAGCTTTTTTTGAAGGAATAAAATATGCAAAACCAGGTTTTAGAATTGGTGATGTTTGCCATGCAATTGGAGAATATGTTCATTCACAAGGATACAGTGTTGTAAGAGAATTTCAAGGTCATGGTATTGGAAGACAAATGCATGAAGATCCAGGTATACCAAATTACGGAAAAGCTGGAAGAGGAATAAGATTAGAACCAGGAATGACACTAGCTATAGAACCAATGGTTATAGAAGGAAAACCTAACATTTTAGAACTAGATGATGGTTGGACAATTGTAACTGAAGATGGTAGTTTAGCAGCTCATTATGAAAATACAATTTTAATTACAGAAAAAGACCCAGAAATATTGACAATAATTTAAAAATACTGTATAATATAATAGTTATTATACAAAAATAAGCTCTTTAAGGAGGTAAAAAAATTGGCTAAAGAAGATGTTATTGAAATAGAAGGTACAGTAGTAGAGGCTTTACCAAATACAAATTTTAAAGTTGAACTAGAAAATGGTCATCAAATACTTGCTCATATTTCAGGAAAATTAAGAATGAATTATATAAAAATTTTACCAGGAGATAAAGTGAAAGTTGAACTCTCACCATATGATTTAACAAGAGGAAGAATTACTTGGAGAGCAAAATAAGTAAAAAGTTAACCCATTATATAAAATAATAATAATGCAAGCACTGCATAATAAAGAGGAGGTGCAAAAAATGAAGGTAAGACCATCAGTAAAAAAAATATGCGACAAATGCAAAATTATAAAAAGAAAAGGAAAAATTAGAGTTATTTGTGAAAATCCTAAACACAAACAAGTACAAGGTTAAAATGTTAATAACACAAATTTAGGTAGCGGCTGTGGAACTAAATGGTTTCTATATCAAATTTGTGTTTATATATATGTCTGAAAATTTAAAAGTTATTAGCAGTAAACGGCTAATTCATTTCAGCTTTTAAATAATAGGACAAACAAAATAATACAAAAATTTTGGAGGTGCAAAAAAATATGGCTCGTATAGCAGGAGTAGATTTACCTAAAGAAAAAAGAGTAGAAATAGGACTTACATATATTTATGGTATAGGAGTATCAAGTTCTAGAAAAATTCTTGAAAAAGCTGGTGTTAATCCAGATACTAGAATCAAAGATTTAACAGATGATCAAGTTAATGACATAAGAAAAGTAATTGACGAATCATATACTGTTGAAGGAGATTTAAGAAGAGAAGTAGCTCTTAACATAAAAAGACTAACAGAAATAGGATGCTACAGAGGATTAAGACATAGAAGAGGTCTTCCAGTTAGAGGACAAAGAACAAAAACAAACGCTAGAACAAGAAAAGGACCTAGAAAATTAGTTAGTAAAAGTAAAACAAAATAATAAATAAAATCTAAAAAGATTCAGAATTAAAAATTTTGAAGGAGGAAAAAGCAAAATGGCTAAAAATGTAACAACAAAAAAAGTTGCTAGAAGAAATAGAAAAAACATCGAAAAAGGTGCTGCACATATTCATTCTAGTTTTAATAATACAATAGTTACAATTACAGATACACAAGGAAATGCAATTTCTTGGGGAAGTGCTGGTGAATTAGGATTTAAAGGTTCTAGAAAAAGCACACCATTTGCAGCTGGTCAAGTTGCTGAAACAGCAGCAAAAACAGCTATGGAACATGGTTTAAAATCTGTAGAAGTATATGTTAAAGGACCAGGAGCTGGTAGAGAAGCAGCTATAAGAGCACTTCAAACAGCAGGTCTAGAATTAAGTAGCATAAAAGACGTAACACCAATACCACACAATGGTTGTAGACCACCAAAACGTCGTAGAGTATAAAAAAGAAGGAAGGAGCATATAAAAAATGGCAAGATATAAAGACGAACAATGTCGTAGATGCCGTAGAGAAGGACAAAAATTGTTCTTAAAAGGTGAAAGATGCTACACAGATAAATGTAGTATTTCAAGAAGAAATTATGCACCTGGTCAACATGGACAAAAAAGAGCAAAACTTTCTGAATACGGAACTCAATTAAGAGAAAAACAAAAAACAAAAGCATATTATGGAGTTGGAGAAAAACAATTTAAAAAATATTTTGAAATGGCTTCAAATAAAAAAGGTGTAACAGGTGAAAACTTATTACAAATATTAGAAAGCAGATTAGATAA
>CAKPHJ010000037.1 GCA_934157205.1 uncultured Clostridia bacterium | reverse complement strand
ATCAGTAAGTACAGGACAAATGAGAATATACTTTACATTAGGATTTATAGTATTGGTAACAGTAGCAAGCGGAGTAGCTTTAATAAAGAAATATGTATTATAAAAGCTTTACTAAAATACAATAAAAACTAAAAAATAAAATAAAAGGACTTAAGCTTAAAAGTAAGAAAAATTTTACTAAAGCTTAGGTCTTTTTATATACTAGGAAAGTCCTAGTATATAAAAGCTGCAATCACTATTGTATACTTGAAAAAATTCCAATTATATATTAAAATAATAAATGATAAAAATATGATTACAAAAATTCAGTAATCACATTATGTAAGGAAGGGTAAAAATGAAAATAACAGAACAATTAGTAAAAGAGGTAGAAAATGAAATAAAGCCAATTTTTGAAAAAATAGATAGAACTTGTAGTAATAATAGCAAAAAAGTATTGCAAGCATTTCAAGAATGTCATTTACAAGAAGCACACCTAAATTCGTCAACAGGTTATGGAATAGACGAACCAGGAAGAAATAAAATTGAAGAAATATATAGTAAAATTTTCAAAGCAGAGGATAGTTTAGTAAGAACACAGCTTATTTCAGGAACTCATGCATTAGCTATAACATTATTTGCATTATTAAGACCAAATGAAAAAATGCTTAGTATTACAGGAGAACCATATGATACACTTCAAACTGTAATTGGAATAGGAAACGAAAAAAGCAAAAGTTCACTAAAATCATTTAATATAGAATATGAACAAATTGATTTATTAAATAATGACTTTGATACAAATAAAATAAAAGAAAGATTAGCCAAAAATGATATAAAACTAGTAGAAATTCAAAGATCAAGAGGTTATTCTACAAGAAAAAGTTTAACAATTGAAAAAATAGAAAATGTAATAAGTCAAATAAGAGAAGTAAACAAAGAAGTAATAATAATGGTAGATAATTGTTATGGAGAGTTTGTACAAGATAGAGAACCAATAGAAGTAGGTGCAGATATTATTGTAGGATCATTAATGAAAAATTTAGGGGCAGGAATTGCTACTTCAGGTGCATATATAGTAGGTAGAAAAGATTTAGTCGAATTATGTGCTGAAAGACTTACTGCACCAGGAATAGGAAAAGAAATAGGACCATCTTTAAATCAAAATACTCAGTTAATTAAGGGGCTATTTTTTGCTCCATCTGTTGTTGCAAGTAGTGTTAAAACTGCAGTATTTTCAAGTGCAATTTTAGAAAAATTAGGATACACAGTTGATCCTAAATATAATGAAGAAAGAGCTGATATTGTACAAACAATACATTTAAAAACAGAAGAAAATTTAATTAAGTTTTGCCAAGGAATACAAAGAGGGTCACCAATAGACTCTGATGTAATTCCATATCCAGGTGAAATGGGTGGATATGATGACAAAGTTATTATGGCGGCAGGAACATTTACACAAGGTTCTACAATAGAACTTAGCTGTGATGGACCAATTAGAGCACCATATATAGCATATATGCAAGGTGGACTAACATACGATTATGGTAAATTAGGAATAATTAAAGCAATAGAATATATGCAAAAATAATTTTAAGAGCAGTTAAAATGTTTCAATTATTAGTTTATTTGTGTATATGTAAAATATTTAATATAAAATTAATACATAATTTATAAATGTAGTTAATATAGGAAGGATAAAAAATGAAAGTTGTTGTGATAGGTGGAGGTCCAAGTGGCATGATGTCTGCTATAACTGCAAAGGAAAACGGAAATGAAGTTATTTTACTTGAAAAAATGCAACAGTTAGGAAGAAAATTATTAATAACAGGTAAAGGAAGATGTAATATAACATCTTCCTTAGAAATAGAGGATTTTATAAAAAATACACCTGGAAATGGTATGTTTTTATATAGCGTATTTAAAAATTATAATAATAAAGATATAATAAGTTTTTTGAAAAAACAAGGACTTAATGTCAAGGAAGAAAGAGGAAATCGAATATTTCCGGTTACAGATAAATCATTAGATGTTTTAGAATGCTTTAAAAAAAGATTAAAAGAATTAAATGTTAAAATTCAGTACAACACAAAAGTGGAATCAATTATTATAAATGAAGAAAAAAAAGTTGTTGGTGTAAAAACAAATAATGAAACAATAAGTGCAGATAAAATAATATTAGCTACAGGTGGAAAAAGTTATCCATTAACAGGTTCAACTGGTGATGGATATAAAATAGCAGAACAATTAGGACACACAATTACAAAAATAAAGCCATCACTAGTACCTATTACATTATATGAAAAAGATATATGTAAAAAACTGCAAGGACTTAGTTTAAGAAATGTAAAAATAAAAGTATATAATTTGGAAAATAAAAAAAATATATATGAAGATTTTGGAGAAATGATATTTACACATTTTGGAGTTTCTGGACCTATAATATTAAGTTTGTCAGCACATCTTGTTAGAACAAAAAATATAGATGAACAAATTAAAAATAAAAAGATAATTTTATCTATAGACTTAAAACCAGCGTTAACAGAAGAAAAGTTAAATGATAGAATATTAAGAGATTTTCAAGAATATAAAAATAAAAATTATAAAAATGCATTAGATAAATTATTGCCACAAAAAATGATTCCTATAATAATAAAAAATAGTGAAATAAATCCTGAAAGAAAAGTGAATGAAATAAAAAAAGAAGAACGAAAAAAAATAATAAAATGTTTAAAAAATTTAGAATTTGAAATAAGTGGATTTAGACCAATAGAAGAAGCTATTATTACAAGTGGTGGAATAAATATAAAAGAAATTAATCCTAAAACAATGGAGTCTAAAATAATAAAAGGATTATATTTTGCTGGAGAAATTATTGATGTAGATAGCTATACAGGCGGATTTAATTTACAAATTGCATATTCTACAGGTTATACAGCAGGATGTAATTTTTAAAAACTTATAGAAATGAGTGGACATATGAAAGAATTTATAACAATTAAAAATAATACACAATATGAAATAATAGAAAAAAAATCTAGATTTATTGCAAATGTTTTTTACGTAGAAAATATAAAACAAGTTGAAGAAAATTTAAAAAATATAAAAAAGGAAAACTTTTCAGCAAGACATAATTGTTTTGCATATAGAATTTTAAATGATAATCAAATTATAGAAAAATCTAGTGATGATGGTGAACCATCTGGAACAGCAGGTTCACCTATGCTAAATATATTGAAAAAAAATAATTTATTAAATATATTGGTTGTTGTAACAAGATATTTTGGAGGAATCTTATTAGGCACAGGAGGTTTGGTTAGAGCTTATTCAGAAAGTTTGCAAAAAGCTATAAGTAGTGCTAACATTGTCAAAAAATGCATAGGAGACAAGTTAAAAGTAATATTAAATTATTCGGAATTTGAAAACTTTAAATATTATTGCAAAAAAAATGACATAAATATAGTAAAAGTTGAATATTTAGAAAATATTATTTGCAATATTGAATTAGAAATGCAAAAAACAATAAAAATATTTGAAGATTATAAATCAAAAAAAATTATTTTAGAAAGTATTGAACATATGTGTAAAAAATACATAGAGAAAATGCAATAAAATAGGTATTATTGTAACCTTTACACACTAGTTTTGGAATTTTTTTCCAAATACTATTGCTTTTATTGAAAAGAAATAGTATAATTGAAATGTAAAAAATTTACAATCAAAAAGGCTTAACATATAATAAAATCTTAATCATTTAATATTAAAACAAAAATATAAAAAATTCAAATATATTAAAATTCTAAAATTTCAAAATTTTAATATTAAATAAATACAAAACATAAGAAAAATAGTTGCCTTTAGAAAAGGAGAGAAAAAATGAAAGAAAAAATTAGTGTGTTAATAGCAGACGACAATCAAGATTTTAGTCATACTTTATCAACATATATTAACAGTCAAGAAGACATGGAAATTATAGCAGTTGCAAAAGATGGAGAAGAGGTATTAAATATACTACAAAACACATCACCAGATGTTATGATATTAGATGTAATAATGCCACATCTAGACGGATTAGGGGTTTTAGAAAAAATGAATGAATCAAGAATTTGTAAAAGACCTATTAGTATAATGCTTTCAGCAGTTGGTCAAGATAAAATAACTCAAAAAGCAATATCACTAGGTGCAGAATATTATATAGTTAAGCCATTTGACATAGAAATGCTAATAAAAAGAATAAGAGAAATAAAATTATTTAGACCTAACCAAACAACAAGTATAATTTCAAGAGAAATAAAACCACAATATATAGAAATACCAAAAGAAGATAGCAAAAAGGAAGAAAATCTAGAAGCATTGGTAACTAATGTTATCCATGAAGTAGGAGTACCAGCACATATAAAAGGATATCAATATTTAAGAGAAGCAATTATGATGGTAGTAAACGATATTGATGTTATAAATCAAATTACAAAAAGTTTGTATCCTAAAATTGCAGCAAAATTTAGTACAACACCATCACGTGTAGAACGTGCAATTCGCCACGCAATAGAAGTTGCTTGGGGTAGAGGACAACAAGATGCTGTAGAAAGTATATTTGGATATACAATTTCAGCCGCTAAAGGAAAGCCAACCAATTCAGAATTTATAGCAATGATTGCAGATAAATTACGCCTTGAATTAAAATCAGCTTAAAAATTTTTATAGTTTTACAGCTCCAAGCATTATATCTATTTATTAATACATATTCTATAGCTATAAACTTCGAGCTTCTTAGGTTTAAGATGATGTGAAGCGGGTAAGATAGACCAACAAACTTAAATAAAAAATACCAACAAATTTTTAAGATTTATGGGTTATATAATAAATAGAGATTGCCTTCTGTTTATTGGATTTTATTAGATTAAAATTCAATAAATAGGAGGTTTTTATTATGCGTGAATTAGACTTACAGATTGATGATTTTATGCTAGAATGTGAAACGAAAGGATTGAGCAAAAGAACAATGAGTAGTTATGAGGGAACAATTAGACTACTTGCTGAATATTTAGAAAAGGAGTGTGGAATAGAAGATGCAAAAGATGTAAGAGAACTACATCTTAAAAGTTACATTAAGTATTTACAAGAAAGAGGAAAGTATACAGTTGTTGTAAATGAAAATACTAAAGCAAGTAATAGACCAGAAAACCGAAGGGATTACAAAGAAAAATTAGATGATGTAACTATTAATAACTATGTGAGAAACATAAAGGTGTTTTTTAACTATCTATATTTTGAAAAGATAATTAGGACAAATCCTGTAGAAAGAATAAAGAAAAAGAAAACAAGTAGAAAGCCTAAGTATTTTATTAAAGATAGTGAATTAATTAAATTATTAAATAATTTTACTTTATCTTTATTTCATGAATATAGAGATAAAATAATAACAGAATTAATTTTGGACACAGGAATGAGGCTAGGCGAAACTTTATTGATTGAAGTTACACATGTAGATTTAACTAAAAGATGCATTTTATTACCTGCTGAAAATACAAAAGGAAAAAGAGATAGATATGTATTTTTTTCCAAAAAAATGGCATTAGAATTAAAAAGATGGCTTCAATATAAGGATAGATATGTAAATTCTAAATATCTATTTTGTACAAAAAGAGGAGAACATTTAGAAGTTCAGTATTTTGAAAAAAATTTCTCTAAATACACAGAAAGAGTTGGATTAAAGGAAGTTAGTCCACATACTTTAAGAAATAATTTTTCTAAACGATTTTTAATGAAAGGCGGAGATATTTATGCTCTTTCAAGAATATTAGGACATTCTTCAGTAAAAGTAACAGAAGAGGTATATTTAGACTTAGAAGATGATGATTTAAATGAAATTTACCAAAAATATTCACCTTTAGCAAATTTAAAGAGTGAAAGGGGGATATAAAATGATTATTCAAGAGGATGAGCTAAATAAAATAATAAAAAGAAAATTTAATTCTAAAATTTTATGTATAAAATTAAGAGGTATAATAAATGGAAATGTAAAGATTATAAGAAGTTCTTGCAATTATAACCGTAGTAATGGAATACTAATTATATCGGATTTATTAAAGAAGTTTAGTATAGATATAACATCTCAATATAGAATGGAATATCACGAAAAGTCGTTAAAGATAAAGTTAGATAATGGACAGGAGCTAGAATTAATAATATTAAAGAAATAAAAGTTATAAACTTGTAATTTTAAACGAAATATTGTAAAATATTATCAACCTTTCACATAAAGGTAGAAAGGGGTGATACTAATGACAAATTCCGAACTAATTTTGCGATTAGTAGAAATGCTTCTACAACAAAAAGAAGAAGCTATGAAAGCAAAACAAGAAAAGGATGAAGACTAGGTTGTATACAATACATAGTCGAAACAGAGTAGAAGTTGTGGTCTGCTCTGTTTTTTTGAACAAAAAAATAGTATGTGTAGTTGTGGTACACATACTTGATACAAATGACAATTCCGAACTAAGAATGCATTTGCTTAAGCTATTTATATATTAGCATAGAAAGTAATAAAAGTCAAATTATTCAGTAGAATTTTTGGGAATATTATTTATTTCTCGATTGAAGTTGTTTATGAAGTAATTTTAGATTATTCAATTCAATAGTATAATCTTTAATTAAGTAATCTTTTACAATGTCTATATATGCTAACATTAAACCAACAGCTTCGGTCAAAATAAAACATAAATCATCTGCTGAAGGAGAAATACAAATAGAATATACTTCTTGTTTTTTAAAAATAAAGTTTTTGGCTAATGCATTTAAATCAATATGTACATATGAAGAAAGATAGGAATAAGCGGTATTGTACATTTCTTCATAAGCTGATAGTTTAGCAAAATTAGAAATAGTAGTTTTTTCATCAAAATTAACATTTTGAATTTTTTTATCTTTAATGAAACCTTTCTTTATTAAATGATTAGTTTCTATAGTATTTTCAATTTCTTGGTTTTTGATTAATTTATTAAAATTATTACTATCTTTTTTTATGCTACTAGCAACAAATAAACTTTCTAACATTGTTCTAAATATGATACATACATCATCTTCTAAACCATAACTATATAAAATTGAACAGGCTTGAAACGATTTATGTACTTTAGAAAAACTAGATAATAAATACATACCAATTGTATCATTATTTTTTAAATCAAAGTTAGTGTACATATCATATATTAAACAATTTATTTTTTGTACAAGGGAAAACCATTCTTTATAGCTAGTTTTTATTTTATCAACAGTAATAGAATATTTATCACTTAAAAATCCATCAGTATCTTGTAAAGAAATCTGTTCCATCATATATCCTCCAAAAGTTTTATTCTTCTAGGTTTTCTAATCCATATTCAATAATTTGATTAATAACACTATTAAAACTTAATTCATTTTTTTCGGCTAATTCATTTATTTTATCAAAGGTTTTCCCACTTATTCTTATAGTTCTTGTAATAGTATCGTTACTTTTTTTAGATTTTACTATTTTTAGTTTTTTCATATTAATCACCTTTTATTATTATGTACAAAAACAGAATAAAAATAAGCGTACAAAATGTGTACAAATACAAAACTTTGTGATATATTGTAGAAAAATAATAAAAAGGGGGAAAAATAATGGAAAAAAAGAATGTTACAGAAACAATTTATATTGCTAGTTTAGTAATGGGAATATGTTCAATTTTGTTTTGTGCTATTCCAATATTAGGTCTTATTTTATCAATAATATCCATAATTATTAGTATAAAGGCTAGAAAAAGGCTAAGGCAAAAAAATGAGAACAAAGGAATTGTAACAGCAGGTATAGTTTTAAGTATAGTTAGCTTGGTGTTGACAATTATAATCACAATAATAGTAATTATAATACCCTTAGGAGGAAGTTTTCTTTTGGATATTACAAGTCCAAAAGAAGTAGAAGTGCCAAACGTTGTAGGATTAACAGTAGAAGAAGCTCAAGAAAAAGTTGAAAGTGTAGGATTAAAATTTGAAATAGACAAAAAAGAATTTAGTAGCAATACTGAAGAAGGTTGTATTATTTCTCAAAATCCGCCTTATATTAAAAATTATAGAGTAAAACAAGGAAGTTATATAGAAGTGATAGTTAGTAAAGGAGAAAATGATGGAAAATAAAGAATATGTAAGTTGTAAAAAATGTCAATGTGAAATTACAAATAGAGTAGCAGAAAGATATGATGGATATTGTAAAAATTGTTATGAAGAAAATCATATTGGAATTAGTAAAAAACAAATTTGTGGAGGAATAATATTATTATTAATAGTTATATTTATAATATTATTTATAGCTTGGAAGGATTATCAAGATAGAGAAATTGCAAAGAGTGAATTTATAGAAAAAATAGAAAAACAAATGCATGAGGTCTATAAGAATGACAGAGCTATTGAATATGGGCTAACAGATGTACAATATGAGATAAAAGATATTTCAAAGGTTAAAGATACTTATGAAATAAGTCTTAATTTGAAGTGTAAGGCAAACGACAATTTATCAGAAACAGAAAAATTATTATTAGCATATGCAGTAGAAGATTATGTTCCAGATGGATTTAATGCAAGTAATGGATATGAGATTACAGTAAGAAATTCTAAAAATGGATTTTATCAAATGATTAATACTAGTATAAATGGTGAAGTTGTTCATAATGAAAAAGAAAACTCTGAGAATATAAACAATTCAAGAATAACTGAGGAAGAAAAAGGATATGCCATTGCAGTAGCAAAAGAAGAAGTAAGAAACAACTTAAAATCTCCAAGTAGTGCGGACTTTCCTTCTAGTTTTGATGAATATACTATTACAAAAGATGGAGAAACATATACAGTTAATTCATATGTGGAAGCAGACAATTCCTTTGGAACAAAATTAAAGATAAATTATATTGTTCAATTCACAATGACAGGAGAAGAAACGTATATAGTTAATAATGTAATAGTAGATGAATAATATCAATACAAGATTAAAGGAGGAATAAAATGTTAATATATATATTGGGATTAGTACCATACTTAATTTTCATAATACCTGAAATAATAATATTTGCTTTTGTAAAAAATAAAAAAGTAAAGTATATAGGATTTTTAGTTTCATTATTAATAAATATTCTATATGTATTACATGGATTTGGATATAGATTAATAATAAATTTAATAATTATTATAACAGGAATTGTTTTCTTAATAAAGCAAAGAAAGTTAAAAAAGAAAGAAAAAGGAACATATACAAATTATGAAAGTAGTTTAGGCTTAAGAGTTATTTGTTTCTTAATTC
>CAKPHJ010000036.1 GCA_934157205.1 uncultured Clostridia bacterium | reverse complement strand
TAGAGTTTCTGTTTCTCCTTCTTTTATTGTTGTTTGTTCTTTGTTTAATTTTACTTCTGTTACTGGTGTTTTGGTTGTTTCTTCTGTTCTTTCGCTTTCTGATGCTATTATTAAATACTTAATAAAGTTTGTATCATTTCCATTCCAAATTTCATCTGTATTATAGTTCTCTGGCGTAACTGTTGATGCTTTTAAAATAGCCATACTTCCACCATCGTCCCATATTGCAGATTTTATTCCTTTCTTTGCTGCTTTTTCTACCAATGTTATTTGTGAGCTTCCTTTTGTTGCTATTTCAGATGAGTATAGTCCAAATTCTCCAATATATACAGCATATCCGCTATTTTTCAGTAAATTTAATCTCCAATCCATATCGTTAGTATCTGAAGTATATAAGTGTACATCTATCATTAATTTATCATTTGCGGAATCTGTTGGTAATGTAAATTTTGCGCCATCATTATATGTTGTTGTATATGCAAATTCTTTATTGGCATATGATGAAACCATTAAAAATCTATTCTCATTTCCTTGCACACTTCTTACAGCATCAACAAAATATTGATTTAATTTGTTTACATTGTTTATTGATTCTGCTGGAATTTTCGCCGTATCATAAACATCCCATATACTACTTTGTAAAAAGTTTAAAGGCTCATTTATTCCCTCATATATCAAATGATAGTCATAACTTGAAAATTTAGTTGCTATTTGTTTCCACATATTTTGGAATTTAGCTTTATGTTCATCTATATAACCTACAGATAACCAACCTAGATTTCCTGCATCATGTTGTACATTTAATATACAATACATATTTCTTGAAACAATGGCATCAACTACTTCTTTTACCTTTTCAAGATATTCCTCATCTATATTACCATCAGCATCCATGTGGTCAACATATGTAACAGGCAATCTTACTGTATTAAATCCTTTTGATTTAACAGCATCAAATATACTTGTATTTAATTCACTGTATGTTGTAGTAGTTTGTTGTACAGCATAATCTATTAATGATACCTCAATAGTAAATGTTGCATTTGCTAAATCTGCTGTATCTGTAATTCCATCTATATTTGTTAAATCTATATTTTGTTTTTCTGTTGCATGATCTGTTGTTATTGCTGATGAATAGATTCCTTCTCCTCCAACTTCAACTTCGTTTCCGTTTGCCAAGATAAGTTTTGTATTATCAATTCTGTATTTTACTTTTGTATTTCCAGAATTTGTAATTTGTTGGTTTACAATCTTCACTGTAAATGCTCCAACTGGTCCTGTAGATTTTAAAGATGATAATTTCCAACTTAAACTAACTTTTCCTGTTGTTGCATTAAAATATGGATAACTTGCATTCGCATCCCACTGTGTATATGGGTTTGATTGATATGTAACTTGTAACTGATACTTGTCTTTTTTTAAACCTGAAAAATTCGCAAATTTTCCACCATAATTCCATCCCATACCCATATCATATGCTATTTCTTTTGCAGATGAATCTTTAGTTACTCCTGATTTATTTACAGTATATGTTGCAGAATAAGTATCATTTTTAACATCTACTTGCATCTGTAATATTTTTTGAGCCAATATTACTAAACTCATTATAATTGCACATATTGCAATAATCTTTACTTTTCCTCTTCCTTTTTTCATAATAAAAGTCCTCCTTTAACTACAACTGGCTTGACCCAATATTTCATATAATTTATTTGCTCCATTTTCATCTAAATTTATTTGTTTTTCAAATTTTTCTATTATTTTTTCCTTATTCTTTTTCCCTATAATAAATGTATCTTCTACAATATTATTTATTGTATTGCATCTTTCTTCATTATAGCTTGTTTGTTTTGATAAATCTTTTATAAATTCACTTTTATTCATTACTTTCTACCTCACCATATATTTTTCCTTTTGAATCTAATTTAATTCCATTACATTTTTATCTGCTACTATAATCCTTCCATTGTCCACATTTGTATTATTTATTACTGACGGAATAAATAATAATCATTACTGCACTAATAATTATGGTTATAACTTGTAACATGTTTGAAAAAATTGAAATCCATAATAAGACTTTTCTCGAAAGGTGAAAAATCTCAAATAGAGTCCAAGTCTTGCCATTTTAAATTAGTAACTATACCTTAATTTTGTAGCTAAATTGTATTTATTATTAAAAAAATCATTATCAACATAATAAGGCTGAGCATTTCTTTCCCATAAGTCAATCATTTCATATAGTTCAATTTTTGCTTGTATCTTTATATAACATACTCCCATCATCTATTTTTTATAAAAATGAAAATCACAACAATCTCCACCATATCCTAATGTTTTTGTTCTTGAAAATCCTAACTTTTTCAATCCTCCATATGTTGCATTATCAACATCGCAAAAAAGAGGACATAAATTTTCACAATCATTTTCTACACATGCAGTATGCCAAAGACATTTTTTCATTGTTACATCGAAATAATTTTTGCCGTGTTTTTGTGTGCTTTCCCATAAGTCAGTAGTACGGACAACTTTAAGAAAAACATTACTATAAATTGAATAAAAAAAAGGTATTTTTTCCATTTTAGATGTAGATAAATGTTTTTGTTTTCCAACTATATCCATCATATATTTTTTCATATGCTTATATATGCTTTCATCTTGCATATCACCTTTTAACATGGCTTTATATAATGCTATTCTAGGAAGGATTGTTTGAATAAGTGTTTTTTTCTGATTTTCTGACTTGTCTTTTATATTTTTGATTATTTTATTAAGTATTATTTCCTGTTTATCAAACAGTGTTTTTCCTTCTTCTTCGCCAAATTCTTCAATTAAAAATACTTTTATTTGTTTTTGTTGTTTTATATTCATAATTAGATTCCTTTCTCTTTGTTTAATAATTAAATTAAAGTGTATATATTTTTTCATATTATCTTGATTTGCATTTATAATTATAACACAATTTTATATATTTTTCATAATCTATTTATAATATTTTTAATCTTTTTCTATCAAAAATTTATTAACTGTACTTGCATATATAATTAAATATGATATTGATATAAGAAAACCACCTAAAACATCACTTGTATAATGTACACCTAAATAAATTCTGCTTATTCCAATGAAACATATTAAAATACTAATTAATACAATAGAACTCCATTTAATATATTTATTTTTAATATGTTTATAAATCAAATATATTAAATATCCATAAAAAGCCATGCTGACCATAGAATGACCTGACGGAAAGCTGTAACCTGTTTCTTGAATTATTCTAAATTCTGTAGGACGTGGTCTTTGTAATATATGTTTGATTAATTGGTTTAATCCTGCAATAATAACTAAATTTGCAAATATTGATATTCCTATTTTTTTATTTTTTATTAATATAAAAAGTATTATTGTTAATATTGTCAAAAATATTGCTCCTCCAAAGTTTGTAATAAATTTTGCTATTGGTGTTGCAAAGTCTGAGATTAAAAATGTTGATATTATTTTGTATCCAATTATATCTCCATTCATTATTTCTTTATTAAATACGTCTTCTGCTAATGCTAGAAATCCAATTAATGCTATGAACAATATAAGCCATTTAAAGTTTTTATTTATAAATTCTTTTGTTTTTTCTTTCATTTTAAAATAAATTCCTCCTAATAATTACATTCCCTCTTCTATCCCAATTCCATTATCTTGTATATTGATATATATTTTTCTTTTATCTTTTTTTGTAAATATACTTATTTCGCCATTTTGTTCACAATAAAATTAGCATATCCAGGTATTACTGATATTGGTGTTTTTAGCTCATGTGATACATCTGAAATAAATTAATTTTGTTTAAGCCTCAAAGCATTAAAAATAACAGTCAAACTACTAAACACCATAGCCAAACTTGCAATCATAGGATTTATAGAAATACCCACTGGCTTAAAAAATCCAATAGCAACAGGAATCATCAAACAATTATAAAAAAATGCCCAAAACAAATTCTGTTTAATATTTCTTACTGTTTTTTCACTAATATTTACAAGCCTTAAAACCGAAGCTAAATCATTTCTAGTTAAAATAACATCACTCGAATCCATTGCAATATCAGTACCACTTTTTACACTAACACCAATATCGGCATTTGTTAAAGCAGGGCTATCATTTATTCCATCTCCACACATCATAACCTTTTTGCCTTTTTCCTTAAGCATTTTAATTGTATCTGACTTTTGATGTGGCAAAACATTTGAAATAACTTCTGTTATACCAAGTTCTTTTCCTATTTTTTCAGCAGTTTCCTTGTTATCTCCAGTAAGCATAATAGTATTAATATTATGTTCTTTTATCTCTTTAATAACACTTTCAGCATTTTCTCTTACAATATCATTTACTCCTATTAATGCTAAAATCTCATTTTCATTTGCAACATAGATAATACTATTTCCTTTTATTGCTAAATTTTTTTCATCTTCTAAATGATTGTTTTGAATAAAAACCTTTTCTATTATTTTTCTATTTCCTAGTATTATTTTTCTTTCGTCTATTGTTCCTACTATTC
Source organism: uncultured Clostridia bacterium (assembly GCA_934157205.1). GTDB lineage: Bacteria > Bacillota > Clostridia > TANB77 > CAG-508 > CAG-269. Next base: position 4,851 of record CAKPHJ010000036.1, on the reverse strand, counting down.
CAAATCCTGCAATATTTTCAAAATCTTTAACACTTACTTTTGGAATTTTATGTTCTTCCATATAATCCACAAAAGCCTTTCCTATTGGATGTGTCGACTTTTCTTCTATGCTTCCTGCTAAGCTAATCAAATCATTTTCAGAAAGATTACTATAATTATATATTTTTGAAATTTTTAATTTTCCATAGGTTAGTGTACCTGTTTTATCAAACACTATTGTATCAATTTTAGATGCATTTTCTAAAATTTCGCTTTTCTTTACTAATATTCCATTTTCTGCACAAACACCTTCACTCACTACTATTGCAAGTGGAGTTGCTAAACCTAAACTACAAGGACAAGCAACTACTAAAACAGTAATAAATGTACTTAGAGCTGTTCCTAGGTCATATCCTAAAATTAAATATGCTAAAAATGTTACAATTGCAATTATAATAACACTTGGTACAAATATACCAGAAATTTTATCTGCAATTTTAGCTATTGGTGCCTTCGTATTACTTGCTTCTATAACTAATTTTACAATTTCAGATACAGTAGATTCTTTTCCAATTCTCTCTGCTTTGTATTTTATAAATCCATCAAAATTCAAACTTCCTGCAATCACCTTTTCTCCTTTTGCCTTTGCTACTGGTTTGCTTTCACCTGTTATAAAAGATTCATCTAAATGCGAACTTCCTTCTATAATTTCTCCGTCAACTGCAATTTTATCTCCTGCTTTTGAAATTACAATATCTCCTTTTTTTATTTCATCAAGAGTTACTTGTTTTTGAACACCATCTGCTTCTATAATTGCTTGGTTCGGCGTAATTTGAGTCAGTTTCTGTATTGCCTCTTTTGTTTTGTCTTTGCTTATTCCATCGATATATCTTCCCAATTTTACAAAATAAATTATTATTGCAGAAGATTCAAAATATAGGTTCATTGTAAAATGCAAGTTTCCTCTAAGTATCATATACATTCCATATAAGCTACATATAAAACTGCTTATAACACCTATTGATACAAGTGTGTCCATATTGGGTATTTTATGAATTAAGTTTTTATATCCATTTTTTAAAATATCAAATCCATATATTAAAAATGCAATTGTTAATATTAGTAAACTTACTGTGTAGTTTATAGGATTATGATGTGGGTCTAAAAAGCTTACAATAGGCAAATTTATCATATGACCCATTGCAATATACATTAAAATAATTGCTAGAATTGTAAAAATAATAAATTTCTGTTTCTCTTTTTTATTATTTTTTTCTAAATTAAATTCTTTAAATATTCCTAAGCTTTTAAAACCTGCCTGTTTTATATATTTTTCTATTATTTCTTGATTTAAAATTTTCTCGTCATAGGTTATTGTAGCATTTGCCATAACTAGGTTTACACTTGCATTAAATATTCCATTTTGTTTGTTTAAGTATTTTTCTAGACCGTTTGAGCAAGCACTACAAGTCATTCCATCAATTGATAAAATTAGATTTTTCATATTTTTATTCCTCTATTTCGTATCCAATATCTATTATTTTTTCTTTTATTTTAGAAATATCTACATCTTCTTTTGATGTTACTGTTACAATTCCTGTATTATGGTCTGCATCTACTTTTTCTACTCCTTCTATTAAAGCTAGTGCTGATTTTACTCTATTTTCACATCCTTCGCACATCATTCCATTTATTTTTAATTTTATTTCTTTCATTTTACATCTTCCTTTCTATCTATTAAACTTTTTAAATAATCTTACTAACTCATCTATTACATCCATATTTCCTTTTTTCTCCCTCCTTAAGTATTATATACCCTATATGGTATTTTGTAAATAAGGGGGTATGGCGTTATTTTTGCCTATATTTAGCTGTTTATTCATATTGCATATTAAAAGCAGATAATTATAAAAAAATTACCTGCTCTCATTTTTTTAACCCAATGCCACATCCAGTATCATCATAATCACAAAACCAATTGCCACACCAATTGTTCCAATATTAGAATGTTCCCCACTTTGTGACTCAGGAATCAATTCCTCAACAACAACATAAACTTACCTTCAATAATTGGCCTCTACTCATTTCCCTTCAAACTTGTTACCATATCTATTTTTCTAATCTTCTTAGCCAATATTTTAGAAACAACATAAGAAATCACAAAAGTTCCAAGAGCTGCTAAAACATAACTTACAAGATTTATATGTGCTCCAAAATCGTAGTGTTCCTCTATTGCCGTTTTAAATAGCCAATCTGTTAAATAAAATCCTGCTGGTAATCCTAAAATTATAGATATAACAGCTACAATATTATTTTGTCTAATAAATATTTTTTGAATTTGTTTGTCTTTAAATCCTAAAACTTTTAATGTTGCAAATTGATATTGTTTTTCTGTATAAGAAAGTATTCCTAAATTATAGATAATTACTGAACCTAGGACAATTGCTATAACAATAATAAGTACAAGCATTGTTTTCATTGTTTCTAGCATTCCATCCATTCCTTCTTTTAATTTATCTATATTGGATATTACTGTAACACCTGCAATATCCTTGCTTTTGCTTAGGTTTGCATTTGTATATAAAGAATCTGGCTTATATTCAATATCTAAGCTTTCCAAATATTTCCTTGTCATTGTAACATTTTGATTTTGTGGGTCTTTGTTAAATCCAACTATTTTAGACGTATAATATTTATTGTTTCCAGAAACATGCCACGAAATTTCATCACCTATTTTATATCCTTTTGTTTTTGCAAGTTTATATGTAACATATACACCATCATCATTATCTACATTTATAAATTTGTCTTTATTATCAACAAATCTAACATAGTCTTTACAATCTGTTACAAAAATATTATTACTTTCTATATTTCCATCATTATCTTTTATTTCTATATATAAACTTTGAGATGTATTATCTCCATATTTATCGGTTAAATCTTTAAGATTTTCTGTACTAATATCTGATTTTAGGCTTAATTTATATTCAAAATTGAAAATTCTATTAAACTGTAAATCTATAAAGTAATTCATACTATTCATCATTCCAAAACTACAAACAATAAGCATTGCACAAGCTGTAATTCCTACAATACCAGTAATTGTTCTTGCTTTATTTCTGAACATATCTCTTATGTTCCATTTAGTATTAAAGCTCATTTTTTTGAATATTCCTGTTGTGGTTATATTTAAAGATTTACTTTTTACACTTGGTATTTCGTTCCTTAAAGTATCTGCTGTTTTTTCTTTTAAAATTTTTCTTGTTGATAAATATGTAACAAATGATACACATAATACCACAAGAACAGCAACCACATATGAGTCATTTTTTATTATTGGCATTCCATTTGGTATTTCAAAAAAGCTCATTTCTAGTCCAATAAATACATTTCCAATAAAATATCTACCTGCAACTAAGCCTAGTAGGGCTCCAACTAAAGAAATCCAAAAACTATAGCTTATATAATGCATTATAATTTTTCTTTGTTTAAATCCTAATGCTTTTAATGTTCCTATTTGTAATCTTTGTTTTTTTACAACTCTGTTCATAGTAGTAACAACAGAAAGTAAAGCTATAAATAAAAATAATCCTGAAAATACACCAATATATGTTTCTCCCTCTTCAATTTCTCCTTGATATTGTTTATATGATGCAGTGTCTTCAATATTAATTATTGCTACATTGTCTATTTTTTCTTCAATACTATTTTTAACTTCATTAAATTTATCTTTGTTTTCTACATCTACCATTATATAATTATACTTAATGTAATCCTTATAATTAAAGTTACTAAAAACTTGATCAAATGTACTTTCATCTGTTATGTTAGCTTCTTTCATTACTTGATTTTTTATAAATCCCTCTAGTTCATTAATAGATGCATATGCAAACCCAAATGTTTTATGGTCTGGATATAATTGAGATTCATCTTTTACGTCATAAACGTGATCTGGTACATTTATAAAACCTACAATTTTTTCTTCAAAAACATATCCATCATATTTTACTTTTAGTGTGTCCCCAATTTTTAAATTATTTTCTTCTGCAAAAAAGTTGTCTAGCCATATTCCTTTTGTATCTTTATTAAAAGTTTCCCCGTCTACAATATAAAATTTTGATATTTCATTCTCGGCTATAAAATTCATAGAAATTGTAGTATCATCATCATTTCCTAGAACGCCATTTACGTTTAATTTTCCCTCTGCATTTTTTACATTACTAATTTCTTTTATTGTATTAATATTTTCTTCTGACAATTCCCCCATTACATTTAAATCCTGTAAATTATAATTGCCATAAAAATTATTTGCAGTTTCTTTCATTCCTTCCATGTAACTTTCAATTCCGCTATAAGCCATAATTCCTATGAAAACCATTAATAATATTGTGATAAATTGTGATATGTTTTGCTTTATATCTCTAATCATTTTTCTTCTTAGCATATTACCAGTTCACCTCATCAATCTTTTTAGGATTTTCATTTTTAGTTACACTTTCGATTTTCCCGTTTTTTACTCTAACTACCGTGTCTGCAATCTCGGCAAATAGGCTATTATGTGTTACTATAATTACTGTATTTTCTCCGTTATTTCCATCACATTGTTTTTTTAATAATTTCAAGACCTCAACACCTGTTTTAGAATCTAATGCTCCTGTTGGTTCATCACACAATAATAATTTTGGATTCTTCGCAATTGCTCTTGCAATTGAAACTCTTTGTTGTTCTCCTCCTGATAATTGGTTTGGAAATTTGTTCATATGTTCTTCTAATCCAACTGCTTTTAGTGCTTCTTTACTGTCATTTCCGTTTTTTACTACGTCTTTTATTAATTCTACATTTTCTAATACTGTAAGTGTTGGTAATATA
>CAKPHJ010000035.1 GCA_934157205.1 uncultured Clostridia bacterium | reverse complement strand
CGTTGGTAATAACAATAATTGTATTATTAATATTAGCAGGAGTTTCAATTGCGATGTTAACAGGACAAAATGGAATACTAACACAAGCACAAAAGGCAAAAACAACTACAGATAATAAAAGTGCAGAAGAAAAAGTAAAACTAGCAGTAATGGCAGCAAGATCACAATCAGAAGATGCAAGTTTAGACTTAGAAAAATTAACAACAGAAGTAACAACAAATTATGGAGGGCAAGTAGATGGAGGAGCATTTCCAGCAACAGTAACAATAGATGGAAAGTCATTTACAGTAGATAGTGATGGAAATGTAACATCAAAAGAAGATTCAAATCAACCAACACCTAATCCAACAGACAAAATTTCAAAAAGTACATCATATGTAGGATATTATGCAGATATAGAGGCAGATGGAACAGTAGATGGAGTAATATATGCAGACTTAGCAGTAGGAAATCAAGGCAGTGGACAATGGAGTGATTTAGATGGAAAATATTCAATACCAACAGTAACAGAAGGACTAAAAGACTATCATATAAGCAAAACAAATTATAAAGCAAATGAGGGATTTGGAACAAAAGATGTAATATCACCAACAGGAACAGGAAAAGACAGATTTTATATAATGGCGTTGACAGATATAGATGGAAAAAAAAATGTAACATCTTATGACTGGTATAATGTAGCAGATGGTAAAATGATTGATTATGCAACCACAACATCAGAAGATTTTGGAAAAGGAAAATCAAATACAACAACAATGATATCAAAATGGAATGCAAAAGCATATGGAGATCAAGATCAATGTTCATCAGGACATAAAGATATGTGGGGACAAATACAAGAAAAAGTAAACAATGGATGGTTTGTGCCATCTAAGACAGAATGGTCAGCGTTTGTAGGAGAATTAGGCATATCAAATGATAGTTCAAACGAAAAATATTATGAAAACCTCGGCCTTAGCAGCTTCTACTGGTCTTCTTCGCAGAGCAGCGCTAGCAACGCGTGGGGCGCGGACTTCATCAGCGACTATATGAGCTACAGCAACGTCAATCTCGAAGGCTATGTCCGCTTGAGTGCGACTTTCTAATTTTGTAAAAAATTAGAAAGCAGATAAAAGCGTTATGTAAATAACGCTAAGAAGTCAAACTGAAATTAGCTTCGTAAGAAGCTTTCAGTTTGACTAAATAGTTAAATAGTATTTTGAAAGTAGAAAAAAAAACAATGGAAGCACTTTTAACAACTGAAACAGAAAAGCAATATAATCATTTATTGCAAGCAAAATATATTATGAAAGTTGAAACTTGGAATGATATAAGATTTTTAATGATAAATAAGGCTATAACACCTGGAGAAATAACAGAATTAATAAGAAAACAATTAGAAATAGACAAAGATTTAGAAAAATGGTTAGTTGCAATAGAAAAAGCTATATCCGCCAATAGGTAAGATTAGCAACTACTACTGGTCTTCTTCGCAGAACAGCGCTAACAACGCGTGATACGCGAACTTCAAAACGGCTATATGAACAACAACGTCAATAACAACAACTATGTCCGCTTGAGTGCGAGTTTCATTATAATAAATGTAAAAGCCTTTAAAAGGGCTTTTTTTATAGGAGAGAATTATGGAAGATAGATTAGAATTTGAGGAATTATACCAAGCATATAATTTGTGTTAAAAAAATAAAAAGAAAAAAAGAGGAACATACAAATTTACAAATGCTTTATATTTTTGAGGAAGAGACTTTTCTTCAGCAATTAATTGAATAGTTGTTTTCAACAAATTAATGTTATAACCCCATCCATTTTTGTTTTCTTTTGTTGTTACTATCTCTGTAACTTAAAATAACATAGTATAAACCATACTGTATAAATAGGTTTGCTGTTATATTCATAAATACTCCTTTCTTTTCATAACAACTAAAATTAACCTACTTATTGATATCATAACTATAATATCATGAAAGCAAATTAAAATTTAGTCATATTTCGTTTTGATTTGTTAAATAGGCGATAATATTTCTTTTTGGTATTTTATATTCTCTACCAACTTTTAATGCTTGAATAGTATTATTTTTTACTAATCTGTATGCAAGTGTAATACCAATGCCAAGCAATTCTTTTAATTGATTGATATCTACTAAATCTGGATATGAAGTAAACATCATTTGATAATTTTCTTTAATAGTACCCATATTGTTAGTCATCCTTCCTTTAAAATTTACAATAAAAAAGACCTATTAAGTAATATTAATAAAAGTCTTGTTAATAACTATAAACATATCTATTTTTATATTTTTGTGTTGGTACTTTGATATTCATATTTATTGATTTTGGAACATCAGAGCCAACTTTTAATTTTCTATCTAAAACTAATAATGTATTAAGGAAAGATACAGATAAAGAAAATGATGAAGAAAAAAAGAAAGATGAAACAAGAGTATATTTAGAGTTAGAAAAAGATATTTCAAAGGCAAAATTGAATAAGAAAAAAGAAATTATTAGACAACCTTCAACCATTTATATTCATTATGCAGAAAGTATAGGTTTATATTGTTAATAAGGGTTTAATGTAAAAAATTTGAGAGCGATTATATATATGTGTCTGAAGATTGTGGAAATGTAATTGCGTATTTATATGGAGACATTACAAAAAGTAGTAGAACTTCTATTTTGTTTGGTGTGGAAGTGTTGCAAGAGTATAGAAATAAAAATATTGCAACTAGTTTAATAAAATGCTTTGAATATGATTTAAAAAAGGATAATTGTGGTAGCATATTAGTATTTTATAATAAAATGGGGTTTGAAATAGGAGATAATCTTACAGTTGCTCTAAAAGATATTTGATAATTTATAAAATATAGAAAAATAATAGTAAAATTTAAAATTTAATGCTATAATAATATTAGTTTTGAAAGGGTGGTAAAAGTGGATAATATAAATTTAATGGAATCTATACAAAAATATATAGAGAAAATAAGTCAATATTATAAAATAGAAGCAATTATATTATTTGGTTCTTATGCAAAAGGAACAGAAAATGAAGATAGCGATATAGATATAGCAATAATTTCAAGTGATTTTAATGATATTATTGAAGATGGGGCTAAATTAATTGGCTTGACTTGGAAAATTGATACTAGAATAGAGCCACACCCAATAACAACAGAAGATTATGAAAAAGTTTCAAATCCTTTTGTAAAAGAAGTTATGAATACTGGAATAAAAGTAGCATAAAATCTTAAATAATAGCTATAAATCAAAAGGAGAATTCCTATGAAAGCGAACAAATTAAATATTTTTATAAATAAACCTATAAAAGAAGTTTTTAATTATTCTTTAGAATCAAATATAGAAAATATAATGAATGATAAAAAAGTGGTTTTAGTAACAGGTGGAACAAGTGGAATTGGACTAGGTACAATAGAATATTTATTAGAACAAGGAAATTATGAAATTATTTCCCTTTCAAGAGGAGATAAGAACTTATCTTTAGCAAAAGAAAAATTAGGTGAAAATACTAATAAGATTACATTTCTACAAGGAGACAATAGTAAAGAAGAGGACTGTAGAAAAATATACGAAGAAATTAATAAAAAGTATAGCAAGTTAGATGGTTTAGTAAATTCAGCAGGAATTATTAAATTAGGTGGAATAGAAAAACAGACTTTAGAAGAATGGAATAATTCTATCAATATAAATTTAACAGGGATGTTTTTATTAACTAAAACATTATTACCACTATTAAAAAAAGGAAAAAATACATCAATAGTCAATATTTCATCTATGTCATCAGAAAGAGCAGGAGAATCAATTGCTTATTGTGCAAGTAAAGCAGGAGTTGATATGCTAACAAAATATATGGGGCAAGAACTTGGAAAATACAACATAAGAGTTAATAGTGTAAATCCAGCTGCAGTATATACAAATATTTATGTAGCAAGTGGAGATTATACGCAAGAGGGATGACAAGTGGTCAAAAGAGTATGATTTTGTAAGAATTGTATCTGTTATTTGAATTAATAATAAAAAAAATATTGACAAAATGGCAAAGTTTGTATAATATAGTTTCAGACAAAAGATTGTAAAAATAGAAACAAAAGAGGAGAAAAAGCAATGAAAAGGACAACAGATGAAAACCCTGGGGCTGTAAGAGAAAACTACACTTTAGTAAATAAAAGTAGCTTATTAAGCTTAGCTAAAATAGTAGCGTTATGTCTACTTGCAAATATAAAGATAAATACAAAGACAGAAATAAAGCCTATTTAATGGTTTTTTATTGCTGTCTTTTTTGCTGTTTAATTTTTAGAAAAAATTTTATAAGTTATAGAAAATATAGTTATAAAAATAAATATAAATCAAAAAGTAGAGATAATAAACAGTAAAAATAAAAAAGTTATTAAATTTTTAAATTTAAAAATAAATAAAAAAGTAAATTTAGTAATAAAAGAAACTAAAATTTACAATAAAAGGAGGATTAGAAAAATGAAACTTAATTTAAAAGAAAGGAAAGGTATAACCCTGATAGCGCTTATAGTAACAATTATAGTGCTATTAATTCTTGCAGGTGTGAGTGTAATGACATTAGTAGGGGAGAATGGAATATTAACCCAAGCACAAAATGCTAAAAGAGCAAATGAAAATAAATCAGCAGAAGAAAAAGTAAAATTAGCAATAATGGCAGCTAGGTCACAAACGACAGATGCAAATTTAGATGCTACAAAATTAAAAACAGAAGTAGAAAATAATTATTCTGGTAGTGCAGAGTTAACAGCAGGAGGATTTCCAGTAAATGTTGAAATAGATGGAAAAGCGTTTATAGTTGACGAAAATGGAAATGCAGAATTAACAGGGGCAAAACCACAAATTACAGAAACTAAAATAGTAACAAGTGAAAAAGGAACAGGTGAAGAAGCATCTGAAAATCAGAATGAAGATGCAATTTTATATATAAGTTTTAAAGCGAGCTTAGAAAATGGAACAATAAATTCAGTAATATGTGATAAAGGAACAGTAGAAAATAAAAATGGATTATATGTAACAAAAGTTACACAAAATGGAACATATACATTTACAATAACAGGAACAGGAGAAAATGGAAGTGTAACATCAACAATACCTATAAAAGTAAGTAAATATGCAAGCAAAGTGAAAGTAGGAGACTTTGTAAATTATAGTGCAGGAAATTGGACTGCAGAAGATATGCAAAAAATACAAAATTCGGGAGCGAAAAAAGCTGCAAATAATTCAACAAGTTTACCAACTCAATCATTTCAGTTTGGAGGATTTAAAGAAGGTTCAAGTAAAGATGGAAATGCAACTCCAAATAGTTCAAGTTACACATATGTAAAAGATAAATCAACAAATAGTGCAGTAACAGGTTGGAGAGTATTTGATGTAGATGGAGATAATGTAACATTAATATCAGCAGGATGTCCAGAAGACTATTATCATTATGGAAGTACTAATAATGCATATATAAGTGAATATATATTATCTGGAAATACAAATAGTAGTGCAACAAGTTTAGATTTGGGATTAGGTTCAACATATACAGCTAGAGATTGGAGCATGTATGTAAATTCTAGTTATGGTAATGGAATAACAGCAACAGCATTAACTAAAACAAGATTAGATAATTGGTATACAAAATATATTACTAATGGAACATCTGCAAGTACTTATACAGATGGAACATTTCAAAAAATCTATGGAACTAATAACGAAAGCTTAATTGATAATTATTCATATTATTGGCTTGCGTCCGCCAACAGCAACAGCAACGTGTGCTTTGTGTACATTGACGTCAGGCATGTGACCGGCAGCAATTTCAACGATGCGTTGGGCGTTCGCGTCCTAGTTTCTCTACCATCTGGAATCTCAACAAGTGACCCAGTAGGAACAAAAACTATAATAAGTAGAGACAAGGAATACACATATAATGTATGGAATATAAAATAAAAAGAGTAGAAAAAATCCAATATTGATTTATTACATAATAAAACATTTAAGTAAATAGCAGAAGAAAAAGACTAAGAATGCTTTGAATGGCTCCTAGTCTTTTTTTGTTTATACAACTTATGTTGATTTGTTTGCTAGCTAAAATTATAATAGCACATATTTTAGTATATATCAAATTTTTATAAATAGTATGTTGGATAATGATTTTGAAAATAATTTAACTCTTATGCTTAAAAATCATATAAAGTGTCATATTGACTATTTTAAGTAAATATGATAAATTTCCAGATAACATAGTAGATAACACATTTGTTAAAAAAGGTGCTATTACAGAAAAATTATACAACTGAAGAATTAACTTCAAATGAAAAATCTATAATATTAATATATAATTAATAAGTAAAAAGAAGGAGGGAGAATATGTTAAAATTAAAAGACATTAAAAAAACATATGTAAGTGGAGACGAAAAGGTAGAAGCATTAAAAGGTATAAACATAGAATTTAGAAAATCAGAATTTGTTTCTATATTAGGACAAAGTGGCTGTGGTAAAACAACATTATTAAACATTATAGGAGGACTAGATAGGTATACATCTGGAGATTTAATAATAAATGGAAAATCAACTAAAGATTTTAAAGATAGAGATTGGGATGCATACAGAAATTATTCAGTTGGTTTTGTATTCCAAAGTTACAATTTAATAGGACATCAAACAGTATTATCAAATGTAGAACTTGCCTTAACAATATCTGGAATCCCTAAAAAAGAAAGAAGAAAAAGAGCAATAGAAGCCTTAGAAGAAGTTGGTTTAAAAGAACAAATACACAAAAAACCAAATCAATTATCCGGTGGACAAATGCAAAGAGTAGCAATAGCAAGAGCTTTAGTAAACAATCCAGACATTATTTTAGCTGATGAACCAACTGGAGCTCTAGATACAAAAACAAGTGTGCAAGTAATGGAAATATTAAAGAAAATATCTAAAAATAAATTAATAATAATGGTTACACATAATCCAGAACTTGCGGAAAAATATTCTAGTAGAATTATAAAAATACTTGATGGAAAAATAACAGATGATTCAAATCCAATAGAAAATCAAAAAGAAGATAAAAATCAAGATACAAGCAAAAAAAGAACATCAATGAAATTTCTTACAGCATTACGATTAAGTTTAAATAATTTAATGACTAAAAAAGGAAGAACAATATTAACATCTTTTGCAGGAAGTATTGGTATAATTGGAATTGCATTAATATTAGCTATATCAACAGGTGTACAGAACTATATAAATAAAGTAGAAGAAGACACACTTTCATCATATCCAATTACAATAGAAGAATCGACTGTAGATATGTCTAGTTTGCTACAATCTATGATGGGAGATGAAACACAAACTAATTCTTCAAATGAAGAAGAAAAAGCTTATTCGGCAGATATAATGAATGATGTAATAACAACACTTTCTAATAAAAAACAAAGTAATAATCTAAAAGAACTTAAAAAATATTTAGATGAAGGAAATAATGAAATAGTAAAAAATAGCAATAGTATTAAATATGGTTATGATTTAAATATAAATTTATATAGAGAAGATTATGAAAATAAAATTGTTAGGGTAAATCCAAGCACAGTAATGGATGCATTTGGAATGGGAGATATGATAGAAGCTCAAAACAATTCTGCAATGTCTTCAGTATTTGGAAGTTCTATGATGACAAATACTGATGTATGTTTTGAAATGTTAGATAATATGCAATTATTAGAATCTCAATATGATTTAGTAAAGGGAAGTTGGCCAAAACAATATAATGAGGTTGTTTTAGTTTTAAAAGAAGATGGAAGCATAGATGATTATACTTTATATTCACTAGGTTTAAAAAATCAAAGTGAACTAAAAGAAAAGTGGAAAGCAGTTGAAAATGGAGAAAAATTAGATGAAACACAAGAATCTACTTCATATTCATATGACGAATTATTAAATTTAAAGTTTAAATTGTTATTAAATTCAGATTTTTATCAAAAGCAAAATGGATTATGGATAAATAAAGAAGATGATGAAAATTATTTAAAAGAAAAAATTAACAATGCAGAAACCATAAAAGTAGTAGGAATTTTAAAACAAAATGAACAAAGTGTATCTAAAACAGCAGTCACAAGTGGAATAGGATATACAAAACAATTAAAAGAATATGTAGTGCAAAAATCAAATGATGCACAAATAGTAAAAGAACAAAAAGATAATAAAAATATAAACATATTTTCTGGATTAGAATTTCCTACTGAAAATGACACAACGACAATGGAGAATTTAACAGCAGAACAAAAAATGGCAATGAGTAATTTAAGCAGTGAAGAAATAGCTAAAATGATAGAAACATATTCTGAAAACAAAAATGCAAGTTATGAAAAAAATTTACAAAAGCTAGGTGCAGTAGATATAGATAAGCCAACATCAATTAATATTTATCCAAAAGATTTTACAGCAAAAGATAAAATATCAAATGCAATAGAAGAATATAATCAAAAACAAAAAGATGAAGGAAAAGAAGAAAACACAATAAGTTATACTGACATGGTGGGAACTATGATGAAATCGGTTAGTCAAATTATCAATACAATAAGTTATGTATTAATTGCATTTGTTGCAATATCATTGATAGTTTCATCAATAATGATTGGTATAATAACATATATATCTGTATTAGAAAGAACAAAAGAAATAGGTATTTTAAGAGCAATAGGAGCATCTAAAAAAGATATTTCAAGAGTATTTAATGCAGAAACATTAATTATAGGCTTAATATCAGGTGTTTTAGGAATAGGAATTACAGTATTACTAACAATACCAATAAATAGTATGATTTATACTGTTACAGGTGTAAAAGTTGTAACTACAGTTCCATTAGTAGCTGGGATATTGCTTGTTATTATTAGCATGCTTTTAACAATTACTGCAGGATTGATACCAGCTAAATTTGCTAGTAAAAAAGATCCAGTAATAGCATTAAGATCAGAATAAAAATATAAAAAAATATATAAAATAAAAAATATAAGTATTGAAAATTTAACAATGCACAGAAATTTGCAAAGCAAAATTTATGAATGAACAAAGATGCGGACTTTAAAATGTTATTATAGGTAAAAAATATTAAAGTCCGCTTTTGTTCTTATTATATTATAATCTAAAAATAAAAAAGAAAGTAAAAAAAGATTGTTTATTAATAAATTAAAAAAGGATAAAGAAATAATTATTTGCTAAAAAATAAAAAACGAAAAAAATAAGACTTGAAAGTATTGAAAAATCAACGAAAATTTTAAAAATCAAAAAAAATCAAAAAAATCTTAAAAAAAAGCTTGACATTATAAAGAAAAGTTAGTATAATTAACATCGTCGAAAGGACATACGGTCGCTTAGCTCAGCTGGGAGAGCATCTGCCTTACAAGCAGGGGGTCATAGGTTCGAGCCCTATAGCGACCACCATGTTTTTACGGCCCGGTAGTTCAGTTGGTTAGAACGCTAGCCTGTCACGCTAGAGGTCGACGGTTCGAGCCCGTTCCGGGTCGCC
>CAKPHJ010000034.1 GCA_934157205.1 uncultured Clostridia bacterium | reverse complement strand
ATAGAGCACAGGCCTTCTAAGCCTGGGGTCGGGGGTTCGAGACCCTCCTGGCTCACCATAATAATCTTATACTAACTATTTGTATAAGTACATATATAAAAATTTTCCTTATCAGTGGTCGAAACTGATAAGGATATTTTTTATTCATAACATTCTTCTATATTTATCATTAATAGCAATAAAATCAACACTATCAACTTTGAGCAGTTTCAAAAAAGTAGCTTGCACCTCTCTCTACAACGCTCCTAAACATTTCAATTTCCTTCTCACTGTAATTTCCATCTTGTTTAACTATATTGTATGAAGGCAATTCAAATATTATAGTATCAAATCCGTTTTCTGTTGGTCTTTCAAAGCAAACTATAAGATATTCTTCACCATTTTCTTTTTTTCTTATATCCGAAGAAACAACTAGTGTTCCATCTGAATATGTTACAAATTCATGCATAATTATTATCAACTCCTATCTATATAGTTAGTATATCATATATTAAAAAAATTTTCCATTTTTCTAGCAATTTAAATTGATACTCTATCACCATTTATTTTTTCTTATATGTAAATAGATCTTCTATTTTACAGTTAAATAATTCACACAACTGCTCTATCTCTGTTATTTTCATTTCTTTTACTCTTCCAAAATAAAAATCATTTACTCTTTTATAGTTCCAGTCCAAATATATTCTCATTTTATAACGAGAAATTTTATTTTTTTCTAATAATTCTTTTATGTGAAATATAAGCATATCATACTCCTAACTCTTTTTAGTTTATTATAATTGACATTTAAAAAAGGTTATAGTTTATGTTCTATATAGCTATATATTATATACACTATATATTGCTTATATTATTACTTTTTCAAGTTTAAATTATACTTAAAATGTAATTTAAAATAAAGAAAGGAGGTTTAAAAAATGGATTTAAAAAAAGAAAGAAACAGTAATCATCATGAAAAGGAAAGCAAAAATAGTGTTGCTAGTATTATTAAAACACTAGCAATAATTGTAGGAATTTTAGGTAGTGTATCTGGTTTTTTTGTTAAAGATTTTACTATTACTTTTATAATTATTTCTATTATTAGTGCTATTTTTATTTATGCTATTGGAGAAGGGTTAACTTTATTACAGAAAATTGCTGATAATACAAGTAAATAATGTATAAAGGAACAAAATTTATGAATAATGATATTATAAGAGGAAGTATTATTTCTGTAATAATTGTTGGATTTCTTTTTGGTTTTGCAATTTATTTAAATTTAAGTACTCCAAAAGAAGTTAGTATTCCAAATGTTGTTGGATTAACTGTTGAGGAAGCAGAAAATAAAATTAAAAACGCTGGATTGAATTTTGAAATAGATAAAGAGACAACTGACGAAAACAAACAAAATAATATTGTACTTTCACAAGACCCAACATACATAGAAGTGTATAATAAAATAAAAAAAGGAAGTACAATAAAAGTAATAATAAATAAAAAATGATAGAACTTTAAAAATGAATATAGAAGATATTGAACATAAAATACTAGAAAATTTCTCAAAATAAAAAATTTATAATTTAATTGCATTATATATTTTTAGAATAGGTCTACAGTTCACGAAGATGGATGTAGACCGTTTTTTATGTAATAGTTATTAATTTGCATATTTATTAAAAAGATGTTTGTAAACAATTTAAATTTTAATGTTGCAATATTTTATATTATTTCGTGAATATACTATGAAATAGCATGCTTTTGTCTGGCTCACCATAATAATCTTATACTAACTATTTGTATAAGTACTTATATAAAAATTTTCCTTACCAACGTTTGAGATTGGTAAGGTTATTTTTTGTTTTGCAACATAAAATATTATTATTAATTCTTATTATTAACAATAAAATTTAACATCTTCTACACCATAAAAATTTTTCCATTCACATACAATATAAAAGCTACAATTGCTAGCCCTTTGAGATTTTCTCCTTTTAGTCGAAAACTCAAATCGAGCGAGAACAAAGGGCAACTTGCGTTGCTTTATTCTTTTTATTGCCATTTTAAAATATATTCTTTTTCTCCGTGTTTCCTTATTTATTTGAATACCTTGATTTTTAAAATTCATAGCTATAAAAAATAAAGTTGCTTGAACATTTCTTTCATAAACATGTAATGTTATTTTTTTATTTCTTTCTTTACAATAATTAATTAGCCTTCTGCCTATTCCTTGTCTTTGATATTGTTTTTTTATATAAATATCACTAATATATCCATTATCTAATAAACTTACATAGCCTTTAATTTCATTGTTTTCATCATATACATATATATATGATTCAGATAAATATTGTTTTTTTACATTATTAAATTTTTCTAACCAATAATCTTTATCAATAAAATAATTTGATTCAAAATTGCCTTTTGTCCATATTGTCATAATTTGAGTTATATCTTCATTTTTAAATTTTCTTATCATAAGCATACCTCCCATCTACATTATACATTATAAATTATAAATTAAAAATCTTTTCTATTACTATATTTAATATTTTTATTACTATTGTATTTACTATTAAAACTAAAATATCTTTTTTGATATTTTTTATTATTTCATTTCTTGTTTCGTTTTTTATTTCATTTGTTTTTTTCATATGTATTCCCTTTCTTTGTTATTTTTGAAGCTTCATTTTTATTTTATATTATATTTTTTTAAAATGCCAGTGTACACTAAAGCAAAAAATATTACTTTTCTATGCACATATTTATATTATAGGAAATTCAGAGAACTTTCCTATAATATAAAAAGAACTAACCTATTGAGGTCAGCTCTTCTTTTTCATCTTTTTCTTCTTGTTTTCCATTGCTTAATAAATACATATTAAAACTTATGAAAATGATATCTAATATTTCAGTCACCTTATGATTATCATAAAGTTTAAGTTCTTTTCGTATTTGTTCAAATGTCTTGTTTTGCTTAAATTTTAATGTATATACCTTATAAAAATTCATTTTATATCTTTCTTCATAAATTTCACTTAATTTCATTAAATTTTTTTCAAATTTTTTTAATTCTAATGTGTTTTCATTTTCCCTTATATATGCTTTCATCTCTCTATACTTTTCTTCATTTTCATTACGATACAAAAATAATGATGAATTATCAATATTTCCTTTTTCCGTTAAAATATATGCAGAAAAAATTGTAAGTACTATAGAAACAGTAATATCAACTTTTAATAAAAGAAATAATGAACAAAAAACCAAAGCAGTCCATATAAAGCATTTGCCTGCTGATTTATAATGCAAGGGCGAATTTGCAGTATTTCTTGTTAAAACAAAAATTATAATTATTGATAAAACTTCCGAATACTGTAATTTTAAAAAAATTCCACATAAAATTAAAAATATCATTTCCAAAGAATTAAAAATAATACTTGGCAATTTATACCATATTTTTTCCATATCTATTACTCTCCATCTTCTGTATCACAAAAACCTAACCATGAATCAATTGGTGGCCACATACTAATCACCTCCTGCTATTCCTGCTATAAACAAGCATATGAAATTAATACTAAATATTAATAAATTTAATATTATCAAACTTGAATTTCTAACAGTAATGCTTTTAAATATTTTTATTTCATCATAGCTTCTATTCCATAATTTTTTGTATTCTGTGTACATTTTATTTAATTTATTTTTAAATAGAAATGGTATTATTAATATTATTCTGTTTATAAAAAACAATTGCCAATAGTTCGAATAATCACTTTTACATAGTAATATTATACTTGCGTTTAAAGTTACATAGCTTACTATAATTGAAAATACAAATATATCTATTTTGCTTGTATCTTTGTATAATATTTTTTGTACTAAAAATCCCATAATAATAAATAAAAAATAATTTATAGTCTTATATTTTGTTGCTATTATACATATATAGTAAGATATTGCTATTAACAAAAATAATTTAATTCTATTTTCTTTTTTGTTTCTAGTATAAATTATAGCTAGTGTAAAAAAAAATATTTCTGGCAGCATTCCTAAAACTATGCTTATTACAAAATGCATTACTTCTTTCTCCTTTGTTTTTGTTATTTAATTTATATGTTTCAATTAATAATTTATAACCAGTTTTTCATGCTTTTTTTTGTAACTTGCTTGACATAGATTTTTAAGATATGTATAATATAAATAAGCATGCACTGATAGTGTATGTCAACAGGAGAAAAGATAGATCCGATTTGCCGACCGACTATCTTTTCTTTTTTTACTTTATTAATATTATATACAAACTTTATAAAAAAAGTAAATAGAAAAAGCAAAAATAATGTCGATTTTTTTGTTTTTTTGTCACTTTTCGTCGTTTGTTATAATTTTAACATAACAAATATTTATACTTTCTATTTACTTTTTTAATATTTTTATTACATAATATAGCTTACAAACAAATAAGAAAAATTTTTATTTGTTTTCGCCTAATTTGAGTTTCTAAATGAAACAATAAAATCTAAAATAACTAGCAATTGTAGCTTTTTATAAATTCTTCTATTGATAAAAATTTTTCTCTTATTTCTTTTAAATTATCATTTTTATATATAGTATTTAAAACATAATTTGAATATTCAATTAATACTTCTCTTATTTCTTTATCATTCATATTATTTAATATGCTTTGATTTTTTTCTTTTAATATGTATTTTTTACTTTTTATTTCTTCTAACTTTAAATTAGATAGTTCTTTTATTGAGAAATAATCTCCATGATCAACACATGCTTTTAGTGATTTTAAAAAATTAATATACTCTTCATCTTTTATCATAATATTACATTTCCTTTATTTTCCGTAAATATTTTTATTTATTTTTGTCAATAATCTTCTTGTATAACTTTTAGTGATACAAGAAGTTAATTGTATATTATCATAAATTCCTAATCTATTCAAGCTTTTTCACTTTTTATATTGTCATTTAATTTCATTTTAGTATAAGTGCTACTATGTTCAAGATTTCAGAACATATTGGTATACTTATACTATTACACACAATATTTCGGAGGTACAAAATGGAACCACTATCTAAAATTGACATTGATAAAAATTTTGGTAAAATATTAAGAGATTTTCGATTAAGAAAAAATTTAACACAAGAAGAATTATCTGAAAAGTTAGGTATTTCTCTAAAATATATTTCAAGAATAGAAACTGGTAATAATGGTGTAAAAACACAAACATTAATCAATTATATGAATATTCTAGGCATAACACCTAACTTACTATATAAAAAATTTATGACTGACCCAAATGTTATTGAAAATATAAAAATAACAGAAAAAATTTCTTCTCTTTCTTCTGAAAAGAAACATTTTATTATGTCTATTATAAAATTATTAGACAACTTGAATAAAAGTGAACATTAATAACATTAGCGCTTATATAACATTTTGAACTAATCTCAAGGCAATAGTAATTATAACTTTTATATACTAGAAAGTTAGAACTTTCCTTTGAAAATAAAATATTATTTTCACTTTAAGTTGTGAAACTTAAAATTTCTTATAATTTCCTAGTATATAAAAAACCAATAAGCAAATTTAAAATTTTCTTATTGGTTTTTTTGTTTTTATTCACTCCAAAAAGCTTTATAAGTTTTGTATGCTGAATAAATATCATATTTACTTGTTACTTCATATGGTGCATGCATTGATAACACTGGAACTCCACAATCTATTACATCTACACCTTTGTTAGCTAAAATGTAAGCAATTGTTCCTCCTCCTCCAATGTCTACTTTTCCTAATTCTGCAACTTGATATTTTATATCATTTTTTTCTAAAACATTTCTTATCCAAGCTACATATTCTGCATTTGCATCTGAAGCACCAGATTTTCCTCTTGCACCTGTATATTTATTTAAACTTATTCCTTTTCCTATAAATCCTGCATTAAATTTATCAGAAACTGACGCATATAAAGGATCAAAACCTGCATCAACATCAGATGAAAGCATTTTTGAAAAGCAAAAAACTTTATCCAATAAATTTGGTCTGTTTATTCCAAGTTTATTTAAAATTTCTGAAATAAAGAAATCAAACATATGTGATTCCATACCAGTATTTCCCATGCTTCCAATTTCTTCTTTATCAGATAAAATACATATTGCTGTATTTTTCACTTTTTCAAGTTCCATCATTGCAGCTAATGAAGTATATGCACAAACTTTATCATCTTGTCCATATGCTGCTACCATGCTTTCATCAAATCCCATACTTCTAGCTTTAAATGCTGGTACAAGCTCTATTTCTGAACTTGTTAAGTCTGCTTCTGTTATTCCATATTTTTTATTTAATATATCAAGAATATTTAATTTTACTCTTTCAGAAATTTCTTCTTCATCAGATATATATGGAATACTTCCTATTAATAAACTTAAATTTTCACCTTCAACTCCATTTTTTAGTTTTTTCTCCATTTGTTCTTGTGCCAAATGTGGTAATAAATCTGTTATAGTAAATATTGGATCATTTTCATTTTCTCCTATATTTATTTCTATTTTTTCTCCATTTGTTTTAACAATTACACCATGCATACTTAATGGAATAGTTGTCCATTGATATTTCTTTATGCCACCATAATAATGTGTTTTAAAATATGCAAGTCCTGTATCTTCATATAGTGGATTTGGTTTTAAATCCAATCTTGGAGAATCAACATGTGAACCAATTATATGCATACCATTTTCTATTGATTCTTCTCCTATTATTGCTAAATACATGCTTTTTTCTCTATTTATAAAATAGATTTTATCACCTGGTTTTAAACTTTGAAATTCCATAATATCTTTAAAGCCATTGCTATCTGCTAATTTTCTAGCTTGTTTTATAAATTCTCTTTCAGTTTTTGATTTATTTAAAAAACTTGTGTATTTTTCTGAAATTTCCATAATTTCATTTCTTTTTTGTTCGTTTGATGTTTCCCAACCATCTTCTTTTTTATTAAAAAGTTTGTCTGATAAATTATTTTTCATTTTATTACCTTCCTTTCTTTTTTTTAATATATCATTATATTAATAATTTTTCCAGTATTTTTATAAAAAATACACTTATAATAATATTAATAAATTACAAATAGAACAAAAGCAGACATTTATTACATTTGTAATTATAACAACATTTTGAAGTCAGCTTCTTTGTTCATATACAAAATTTGCCTTGCAAATTAGAAAAGAGGTATATATGAATTCTTTATGGAATGACTCTATAGAACATAAAACATATAATGAATTATCAAAAGATATAAAAACTGATATATGTATAATTGGATCTGGAATATTTGGAACAACATGTGGATATTATTTAAGCAATTTAGGTTTTGATACAGTTATTATCGAAAAAGATGAAATTGCAAGCAAAACCACTGCATTTACAACTGGAAAAATAACAAGTCAACATGGTCTAATTTATACTTATTTAATAAATTCATATGGAAAAAAATTTGCAACCGATTATCTAAAATCTAATGAAAAAGCAATTTTAAATATTAAAAATATTATTGATAATGAAAAAATTAATTGTGATTTTGAATACCAAAATAGCTACGTATACACTACTCAAAAATCTGAAATACCTAATTTTATGAAAGAAGTTTCAAATCTTAATTCTTTGGGATTTAATTGTGATTTTACAACAAAAACAGGTCTTCCTTTTGATGTTGCAGGGGCTATTTGTTTCAAAAATCAAGCTCAGTTTAATCCTATAAAATATATTTATGGACTATGTGATAAAATTTTATTCAATAAAAGTAAAATATACACACATACTTGTGCACAAGGAATAAAAAAAGAAAATAAAAAATATATTATTTCTACAAACAAATATAAAATAACTGCAAAATATGTAATTGTTGCAACCCATTATCCTTTTATAAAACTTCCTGGATTTTATTTTACTAAAATTTATCAATCTACATCTTATACTATATGTGTAGAGCCTAAAAAAACACTTTTTAATGAAATGTATATTAATAATACTGAACCATTCTTTTCTTTTAGAACTGCCAAATATAATGGAAAACATGTTCTTTTAATATGTGGTTCTGATCATAAAACTGGTCATGAAACATGCTATAAAGATAGCTATGGAGCTCTTGAAAATATAGCAAAAAAATATTATCCTAATTGCAATATTTTATATAAATGGAATACAGAAGATTGCATTTCTCTTGATAAAATTCCATATATAGGTATATATTCCAAAAGTATGCCAAATGTTTTTGTTGGTACTGGGTTTAATAAATGGGGCATGACTTCTTCAAATATAGCTGCTAACATAATTGTTGACAAAATATTGAATAAAACTAATGAATACGAATATTTATATAATTCTACTAGAGTAAATCCTATTAAAAATTTTGATGAATTAAAAAATATTTTTACTCAAACTACAAATTCATTTTTTATAGATAAATGTAAAAAAACAAATACTATGTTAAAAGACATTGCAACTAATTCTGGTAGTATTATAGAAATAAACAATAAAAAAGTGGGAATTTACAAAGATATTAATAATAATATTTATGCTGTTAAACCTGTTTGTACACATCTTCGGATGCTTATTGTCTTGGAATGATATTGACAAAACATGGGATTGTCCTTGCCATGGATCTAGATTTAATTATGATGGCTCTAATATTTATGGTCCCTCTTTTAAAAATTTGCAAATGTATAATTTTGAAAATATAAATTAGTTATTGACTTATAGCATTTTTTTTGCTACAATGCCTTTAATATCATATATTTATATATGTTATTTTTTGTTTATTGAACTAGGTTTCTTCTTTAAAAAAGTAATCTAGTTCTTTATTATTTTTTATGTAAATGTGATTCGTTTTGTATGTAGTTTGTATGCTATTGTAATTAGGAATAGTATAAAAATGTTTTTTTGGACATTTTGTAATGTAGTTTGAATGCAGTTGTAAAAAAATGTATTTTGTATACAAAATTCTATAAAATTACTGTTTTTCGAAGAATTTTGGAGTATAATGCTTTTATCCTTTTCAAAGGAAATCTTTGAGAAAGGAGGTGAACATTTTGAGTTCATTTGACTTAATATGGCGTCTTATTGTTTTATTATTACTTAGCTTAAGTGATAGCAATAAAGATGACAATTCTCAAGACTAGCGAAAGCTAGGAGGCAGTCTGACCAACTGCCTTTATTTTTTACACAAAAAAAGAGATATGCGACCAACATATCTCTGTGAACATTTGAGTTCTTTGACTTATTCTCTTGCTTAAGCTAAATATAGTATACTACTTTTTTTAGTATATGTCAAATGAATTTTGAATATTCACAAAAATTTTTTTAAAAAGTAAATTGTAAAAAAATGTCAAATAATTTACAAAAATCATTGCAAATTTACTTATAACTCTGTATAATATATACAGTTTTTATTTATTATTATTTTTTATTCAAAACGAGGAATTCAGATATGAACAACTTATTTAATTCTCTCTTATAAATCAAATGTACAAAGAAAAAACAGAAAGCGAGGTGATGATTATTGATAGATTTAGGTATTGATAATAAAATTAACCAAAACAACGAAACAAAAGATGAAATAGGAGAACTTGTAAAAG
>CAKPHJ010000033.1 GCA_934157205.1 uncultured Clostridia bacterium | reverse complement strand
ACTAGTATTGGTTCTTTTGTGTGTTTATATTCTGCTGTTGTTATTAATTTTCCATTTTCATCTGTTGTATTTAATTTACTTGTATCTACTATTGGTGCTCTTTTATATGATCCATCTACATTTTTTATGTAGTCTTTTTCATCTAATGTATCATCTTTGCTTACTGCTACTATGAATTTTCTTAATGATAAATCAAATGATTTTAATGCTACATAATCATGATCTTCATCATCTTCATGGTTTGGATGTTCTTTCCACTCATCAGTACTTGAGTCTCTGTCATCTACTTCATTTCCATTTTTGTCTGTATCTTTTGAAATACATGCTTCATTTCTTATTGAAGCTCCTGTTGTATCTGTTGATATAACTTTTAATTTTATTGATATTTCTTTATATGAAATATCTTTTTCAGTTTTTGTTCCGTCATTTTTACCAAATGCTTTTATTAAATTTCCATTAACTGTTGTTTCGTTTTCTTTAGATAGATAATCTGATGAAACTTTTATAATATTTTCTTTTGCA
Organism: uncultured Clostridia bacterium; assembly: GCA_934157205.1. Classification (GTDB taxonomy): domain Bacteria; phylum Bacillota; class Clostridia; order TANB77; family CAG-508; genus CAG-269. The sequence goes on along the minus strand of CAKPHJ010000033.1, from coordinate 9,620 downwards.
TCATCATAAATAAAATTACCCCATAAATATTTTTGGTTAAATTCTATTGCTTCTTTTTCTGCATCTGTTAATGTTGTATCAGCTTTTAATTCGTCACCTTCTTTTTCAGACCATATAAATTGTAGTCCTTCTGGAATGTCTTCTGTTATTTCGCTTGCATATCCATCTAATGTTCCTTCATTGTAAATTCTAAATGTATATGTTACAATATCTCCTTGTTTTACACTAACAGGTTCTTTATTTAAATTATATTCTCCTGTTGTTATCATATTTCCATTTTCATCTAATGTATTTAGTTTGCTTACATCTACACTTTCAATTCTTTCTGGTACAGCTTGATTATTTACAGCTGTAATTCTTTTTATTAATTTCAAGTCAAATGCTTCTGGCATTAAAACTAATTTTTCGAAATCATCGTCATCTTGTTGTCCTTTATAATAGTAATTTGAATCTGATAAATCTTCTTTGTTTTCGTTTCCAGTATAATTATTCATGTTATCTTTATTAACATTTGGTGTTGTTGATGGTTCTGAGTCTCTATCTGCTCCATTTTGATTTGTAATTATTGTTTGGTCTTTTGCATCATATTCTTCAGATATCCATGCAACATTTGTTAATATTTTATTGTTTTTAGAATCTGGCTCTGCTGTAACTTCACATTCTATTTCTATTGTTTCAGAATCTAAGTTTCCTTTTGTATATGCTGATAAATTTTCTGTATTATTTGATTTTCTAGCTAAATATACTGTATTAGTTTCTTCATTGTAACCTTTTTCTATATCTAGTTCAAAGTTACCACTTACAACTTTACTAAATTTTAATCCAGTTGGTAGTTGATCTATGATTTTTGTTGCTCTACCTTCTTTTTCGCCTTCATTATATACTGTTAATTTGTATGTAACTTTATCACCTGTTACAATTGTTACTGGATCTTTTCTGTGTTTATAAGTTGCTGTTTCTCCAGTTTCTAATGTTTGTTCATCTATATTTGGTACTCTTGAATTACTTCCTGTTAATTCTACTCCATTAATTTTTGTAATATATTTTCTTAAGCTTAAGTCAAATGCCTTTGGTATTTCTTTTAATGTTAATTCTGTTGGAATTGTTATTTCTTCTTTTTCTGGAATAACTAATGGTTGTTGATTTACTTTATCTGTTGAATTTGTCCATAATTTTAAAGTTGTTTTACTATATTTAATGTTAATTGATACTTTAAAATCTGAAACTGTCATACTATTTTTAGGTACTGAAATATAAAAATCTGTACCAACTAAATTTTTAACATCAGATGTATTTGCATTTTCTTTGTTTTCATTTAATAATGTATAATTTGTTATTTCTGTATTTCCATTTTTTAAATTAAAGTCTATAGAGTAGTCTATACTGTTATTTTCTTGTTCTGTAATTTTAAAAGGTCCTACTATATAATTTTCTCCATTTTCTTCATATGATAATTGTCTTGTTTTATCTACTACTGCAGGTGCTGTTATTTGTGTTGTAGTAAGATTATCATATTTGCTTGCATTTTCTTTTGCATTTTTTATTAAATATTTATATAATAATTCAGCTTGTTGTTGTCTTTGAACACCATAACTACTATTTGGATCTACATTTGTTGGATTGTATCCTGATAAACTTGTATATGTATTTCCATCTTCAGTGTAATTTAACCAACCTGTTGTATTTTCTCCTGTTTTGTCATATAATGTTGGATTTTCACCATAATTTGTGAAATACCATAATGCTGCTTGTTGTACTGCTTTAATATCATCATCTGTGATTTTTGCTTCTTCTTCAAATCCGCCCTGTCCAATTACTATATTAGCTTTTTTTATTAATTCATTTTTATATTCTTCAGATGATTGACCATTTATATAAAATGAATCTAAAATTGCTAAAATTGCACTATATTGATTAACTCCATCTATTGTTTTGCTCCAATTATATATATCTGCAAGTATGTTTGCTTTTTCACTTTTCATGTCATAAGTAAAGTTATATTCTGCACTGTCTCCAAGCTTTCTAAATCCAACTCCTTCTCTTAAACAAAAGATATCTTCATCGTTTTTATACTGACTTTGACCGTTTATTTCTTCAACAATATTCCATATTGTTGCTGCCGTTTTTGTAGAGGCATCTGATCCATTTGTGTTTGGATCTCCTATGGCGTATCCAAATGCAGGATTTTCGCTCATTAATGGTATAATTTTAAATTTTCTTGCTGTAACTTCTGTTGCTGCATATACCGTATTTTGAATGATAATAGATATGCAAAATACTACTAACAATGCAATACTTGCTAACATTTTCTTTAATTTCATTTTTTTCTCTCCTTTTACTTTATATTGTCCCTATATATATTTTACTATTTTTTCTTATTAAGTCAATAGTGTTTTTTTTGTATATTTTATAATTATTTTTATTTTGCTCTAATATGCTAGGGAAATAGCATTTGGGGACTTTAGTAATTTTTTTTTACCTACATTACAATTATATTACATTTTTGTTTCAAAATCAATATTTTATGTGAATTAATTGTTTTTTTGTTGGTACAAATGATTTTTATTTTTTAAGTTTAAAAATGAATTTACTTTTTATTTTAGCATATATTTTTATAGGTGATATTAATGATTAAGAAAATAAAAAAATTTTTACTAATAATTTTTTTGCTATTTGAACTTATTTCATTTAATTTTTATTTTGTTCAAAGTGATGATTTAGAAAATGATACTACAAATATAAATTCTAACATAGTAAATTCATTAGAGACATCTTCAACTGAAATTTCTGAAAAAATTCCCACAACTAACTCACGTTCATGTGTTGTTATTGACAGATTAACAAAACAAATTTTATATGGAAAAAACGAAAATAATCAAGTTAAAATGGCTTCTACAACAAAAATTATGACTGCTATAATTGTTATTGAAAATGGGAACTTAGATAAAACCACTGAAATATCAAAAAAAGCCGCAATGACAGGAGGTTCAAGGTTAGGTTTAAAAACCAATGATAAAATTACTATATATGATTTGCTTTATGGGTTACTTCTTTGTTCTGGAAATGATGCCGCCGTTGCACTTGCAGAATATGTAGCTGGTGGAGTTCCTGAGTTTGCAGATTTAATGAACCAAAAAGCAATTGCATTAGGACTTGGCAATACTAAATTTGAATCACCTCATGGTTTAGATTCTGATAATCATTACACAACTGCATATGAACTTGCTTTACTAACAGATTATGCATTAAATAATTCTACATTTGCTAAAATTGTTAAAACTAAAAAATACACAGTTACAATAAATGGATCTCCAAAATCTTTAAACAATACTAATGAATTATTGGGAAATTTAGATGGTGTATATGGTGTAAAAACCGGATTTACCAATGGTGCTAATAGATGTTTAGTTAGTAGTTGTAAAAGAAATGATATGGATATTATTTGTGTAGTACTTGGAGCAGATACAAAAAAATTTAGAACTCAAGATAGTATTAAATTAATTGAATATACTTTTAAAAATTTTGAACATATGGATATAAAACCTTTAATCGAGCAAGAATTATTAAATTGTAAACAAAAATACAATAATATTTATATTTATAAAGGAAATCCTGAATATATAACTTTTAATATTTTAAATTTAGAAAATACTATAATAACTATAAATAAAACAGAAAAAAATAATATTAAAACAATTTCATATATTAATGATAAAATTTCTGTACCTATTTATAAAAATAGTACTCCGATTGGATATATAAAAGTAATTTGTGGAAATGAAACAATAGAAAATATTGATATAATAAGTAATGTTAGTGTTTTTAAAAAAACCTGGATTGATTATTTTGCATACTTCTTAAAAAATAGCTTAAATTCATATTCAAATTGTTTGAAATTTTAGAACAAGTTTACTGAAAATTAAAAATTTTCAGATTTGTTATATATTATAAGGGAATATAAAAATTCCCTTATAATATATTAATAAAATTATTTTACGTTTTCTTTGATGTATTCTACAACATCACCAACTGTTACAACTTTTTCAGCATCACTATCTGGAATTTCTATATCAAATTCTTCCTCTAATGCCATAACTAATTCTACTATATCTAATGAATCAGCTCCAAGATCATCTATAAAAGATGCTTCCATAGTAACAGATGATTCTGTAACACCTAATTGTTCAACTATTATTCCTTTTACTTTTTCTAATACTTCTTCTGAACTCATTCTGTGAGTTCACCTCCTCTCAAGTTTGCAAATGATTTATTCATTTGATATTTACTTTTTTCATATTTCATTTATATTATATGTTTCTATTTTTGTCAAGTATATTGTTAAAATATTTTTTTATTGTACTGGTAAGTCACTTATTTTGTAAATTCTTCTGTCATTTTTTCTACAGCTTTATTTTCTACGAATTTTTCAGCTTGTATAATTGTATATTCGAATAATAGTGCATCACTACTGCCATGTGCTTTAACAACTGGTTTTTTTACTCCTAGAAACAATGCCCCACCATATGATTTATAATCCATAGTTTTGCTAAATCTTTTTATTCCTGGTAGTGCTGGCAATGCAGCAATTTTGGAAAATAAAGTTTTAGTTAAACTTTCTGTTAATGATTTTTTAACAAATTTTCCAAGACCTTCTACTGCTTTTAAGAAAACATTTCCTGTAAAACCATCTGTAACAATTGCATCTATTTTTCCAGAAAAAGCATCTCTTCCTTCAACATTTCCTACAAAATTTATACCTAATTCTTGTGATTTTTCTTTTAGTAACTTGTAACTTTCCTTCATAAGTTCATTACCTTTTGTTTCTTCTGTTCCTATATTTAATAAACCTATAGCAGGATTTTCAATTCCAAATGTATTTTTTAAATATATACTAGACATTTGTGCAAATTGCAAAAGATTTATAGGCTTACAATTTGTATTTGACCCAGCATCTATTAATAATAATTGACTTTTATATGCAGGTAAAATACCTGCTAATGCTGGTCTATCTATACCTTTTATTCTACCTACAATTAGTGTTGCTCCTGTTAATAAAGCTCCTGAATTACCTGCTGAAATAAATACATCTCCATTTCCCTCTTTTAGCATTCTAAAACCTACAACCATTGAGGAATCTTTTTTATGTTTTATTGCTAATGTTGGAGTATCTTCCATTTCTATTGTTTCTGTTGCATTTTTTATTGTAATTCTATCTGATATTTCTTCTAACTCTTTTCCATAAAATTCTTTTATTTTCGTTCTTAGTATTTCTTCTTTTCCTACTAATATAATTTCAGCTTTAACTTTATCTATTGCATTTATTGCACCTTTTATATTTGCATCAGGTGCATTATCTCCACCCATTGCATCTAATATGATTTTCACTTTTGTTTCCCCCTAATTATGTGTTATTTATTTTATATACATTTTATTATTCTTTTGAAAAAAATACAAGTATTTTTTAAAAATTATTATTTTAAAAGTTACAAGATAATTTTTTAAAAAAATTAATATAAAAAAATATTGAAATATAATTTAAAAATTCAATGACGAATGTAAATAGAAAAATTTATCTTTCAAGATCGTCATTATATTTAGCATACTCATCACGTAAACGTGCTAATTCTTCTTCAAGTTCAGCTATTCTTTCACTATTTTTACCATCTGGATCAATACTATTTTTTAGGTGTTTAATTTCGTCCTCTGTTTGTTTTATTCTTGATGCAATTTCCTTAAGATAATCTGTTTCTTTAGCACTCATATATATTTTTCCTTTCTTGTTCTTGTTTTTTATAATTTTTGCTAGTAATTGTGATATTTATTTTTTATATACTAGAAAAGCAGAATTTTTTTAGTATATAAAAAACAAGATACAATTTATAAATTAAATTGTATCTAGCTTTTATATTATTCTATTATGTCAGCAACAACACCTGAACCAACTGTTCTACCACCTTCACGGATAGCAAATCTTAGTCCTTTTTCAATAGCAATTGGTGTAATTAATTCAATTGTCATTGAAACGTTATCTCCTGGCATAACCATTTCTGTTCCAGCAGGTAATTCAATAACACCTGTAACGTCTGTTGTTCTGAAATAGAATTGTGGTCTATATCCATTGAAGAATGGTGTATGTCTTCCACCTTCTTCTTTAGTTAATACATAAACTTCTGAAGTGAATTTTGTATGTGGATGTATTGTTCCTGGTTTTGCTAAAACTTGACCTCTTTCGATGTCTTTTCTATCAATACCTCTTAATAATGTTCCTATATTGTCTCCAGCTTCTGCTTGATCTAATAATTTTCTGAACATTTCAACACCTGTTACAACAGTTTTTCTTCTTTCTGTTGTTAAACCGATTATTTCAACTTCGTCAGAAACTTTAACAATTCCTCTTTCTACTCTACCAGTAGCAACTGTACCACGACCTGTGATTGTGAATACGTCTTCAACTGGCATTAAGAATGGTTGATCGATTGGTCTTTCTGGTGTTGGGATATAGCTATCAACTGCATCCATTAATTCTTTCATAGGTGCATATACAGGATCGTTAGGATCTGTAGATGTACTTTCAAGAACTTTTAATGAAGATCCTTTTATAATTGGAATTTCGTCTCCTGGGAAATCATATTCTGTTAATAAGTCTCTAACTTCCATTTCTACTAATTCTAATAATTCTGGATCATCAACCATATCGCATTTATTTAAGTAAACAACGATATATTTAACACCAACTTGTCTAGCAAGTAATATGTGTTCTCTTGTTTGTGGCATAGGTCCATCTGCTGCAGATACAACTAATATTGCACCATCCATTTGTGCAGCACCTGTGATCATGTTTTTAACATAATCAGCATGTCCAGGACAGTCAACGTGTGCATAGTGTCTTTTATCTGTTTCATATTCAACGTGTGCTGTGTTAATTGTGATTCCTCTTGCTTTTTCTTCTGGAGCACCATCGATTTGATCATATGCTTCAAATTGAGCTTTACCTAATAAAGATAAATATTTTGTAATAGCTGCTGTTGTTGTTGTTTTTCCGTGGTCAACGTGACCAATTGTACCAATGTTAACATGTGGCTTTGTTCTCTCGAATTTTGCTTTTGCCATTTTAATTCCTCCTTAATTTTTTTTGAAGTTCTATACTTCTTTTATCTTAAATTTAATGACATATTTTAGTATTAGCATTTTATAACACTTTTACTAAAAAATCAAGTCTTTTGCATAAATAATTTATATTCTTAGTCTTTTTTAGCTCTTGATGATACAATTGCTTCAAAAACTGATTTTGGAACTTCTTCATAATGAGATGGTTCCATAGAATATGTTCCTCTACCTTGTGTTCTAGAACGTAATTCTGTTGCATAACCAAACATTTCTGAAAGTGGAATAAATGAATGAATTTCTTGCATTCCATCATTTCCGTCCATTCCTTCCATTCTACCACGTCTAGAGTTTACATCACCAATAACATCTCCCATGTATTCTTCTGGAACTGTTATTTCAACTTTCATAATTGGTTCTAATATAACTGCTCCACCTTGTTTCATACCTTCTTTGAAGGCCATAGCTGCAGCTATTTTGAATGCCATTTCTGAAGAGTCAACTTCATGATATGAACCATCAACTAATGAAACTTTGAAGTCTGTAACTGGGTAACCAGCTAAGATACCAGTTTCAGCAGCTTCTCTCATACCTTGTTCAATTGGTTTTATATATTCTTTTGGAACAGCTCCTCCAACGATTTTGCTTTCGAATTCTATTCCTTTACCTGGTTCTAATGGTTCCATTTCAAACCAAACATCACCATATTGTCCTTTACCACCAGATTGACGAATAAATTTACCTTGAACTTTTACTTTATTTCTGATTGTTTCTTTGTAAGCAACTTGTGGTTTACCTACATTACATTCTACTTTAAATTCCCTTTTTAATCTATCAACAATGATATCTAAGTGTAATTCACCCATACCAGCAATGATTGTTTGACCTGTTTCTTGATTTGTATAGGCTTTAAATGTTGGATCTTCTTCAGCTAATTTTGCAAGTGCAATTCCCATTTTTTCTTGAGCTGCTTTATCTTTTGGCTCAATAGCTATATCAATAACTGGTTCTGGGAATTCCATTGATTCAAGAATTATTGGATGATCTGGATCGCATAATGTATTTCCAGTTGTTACATCTTTTAATCCTACAGCTGCAGCAATATCACCTGAATAAACTTCGTCTATATCTTCTCTGTGATTTGCATGCATTTGAAGTATTCTTCCAACTCTTTCTTTTTTATCTTTGCTTGAGTTTAATACTGTTGAACCTGATTTTAAAGTTCCTGAATAAACTCTAAAGAAACATAATTTTCCTACGAATGGATCTGTTGCAATTTTAAATGCTAATGCAGCAAATGGTGCATTATCTGAAGTTTTAGCTTCTGTTTCTTCTCCTTCTAATGTTTCACCTTTAATATGTGGTATATCTAATGGTGATGGCATATAATCTACAACTGCATCAAGTAATTCTTGAACACCTTTGTTTTTATAAGAAGAACCACATGTAACAGGAACTATTTTATTTGCTATTGTTCCTATTCTTAATCCTTTTTTGATTTCTTCTGTTGTTAATTCTTCACCTTCTAGATATTTCATCATTAATTCTTCGTCTTGATCTGCAACAGCTTCAATTAGGTTAGCTCTCCATTTTTCTGCTTCAGCTTTCATATCTTCTGGAATATCTTTTTCAACAATATGTTCTCCTAATTTGTCATCTTGTATAAAAGCTTTCATTTTTATAAGATCAACTATACCTTGGAAATTGTCTTCAGCTCCAATAGGTAATTGAATTGGAACAGCATTTGCTTTTAATCTATTTTTTAATTGATCAACGCAAAGCATGAAATTAGCTCCAACAATATCCATTTTGTTTACATATACCATTCTAGGTACATTGTATTTATCAGCTTGTCTCCAAACTGTTTCAGTTTGTGGTTGTACTCCACCTTTAGCTGCTAAAACTGTTACTGCACCGTCAAGTACTTTTAAAGATCTTTGAACTTCTACAGTAAAATCAACGTGACCTGGTGTATCAATAATATTAATTCTATTATTTTTCCAGAAACATGTTGTACATGCTGATGTAATTGTGATACCTCTTTCTTGTTCTTGAGCCATCCAGTCCATTGTAGCAGCACCTTCGTGAACTTCTCCTATTTTATGTGTTTTACCTGTATAAAATAAAATTCTTTCTGTTGTTGTTGTTTTTCCGGCATCAATATGTGCCATAATTCCTATATTTCTAGTTCTTTCTAGTGGGTATGCTCTTCCTGCCATATTTATATTTCCCCCTCTCAGTTTAACTTTATTCTGTATAATTTTCATATATTATTTTAATATAATTTTTTTAAAACATTTAGATGTGCATTTTTGAAATTAATTACAAGCTGATGGCGTACGTTGGTACATTGAATTTAGTTTGCAATTATTAAAAATGTTCAAATGAATGCTTTCATATGTAATTTTCATTAAAAGCGTTTAGATGTGCATTTTTGAGATTAATTACAAGCTGATGGCGTACGTTGGTACATTGAATTTAGTTTGCAATTATTAAAAATGTTCAAATGAATGCTT
>CAKPHJ010000032.1 GCA_934157205.1 uncultured Clostridia bacterium | reverse complement strand
TAATATACCTATTATATATCCAATTATTGCAATCAAGACTGGTATTTTTATGTTTTTTTTCATTTTTTTCCTTTCTTAATTGCTAATTTATTATTCTTCTTGCTCCTACATAATTGTTGTTGTAATATCCAGAATATATTGAGTCTGTTGTAACTCCTCTAGATGGATTAGCTGCATGTACCATCATTCCTCCACCAACATAAATTCCAACATGATTTATTCCAGATTTACCAAACATTACTAAATCTCCTGTTTGTAATTGTCCCTTACTAACTGCTGTACCATTTGAATATTGACCTGCTGCAGTTCTGTTTAGGCTTATACCAAATTGTTTATATATATATGATGTAAATCCTGAACAATCAAATCCACTAGGTGACATACCACCATAAACATATCTACTACCAATATAGCTTTGAGCTTTTGCTACAACTGATGCTCCACTTCCTGCTACTGATGTTGTTGTAGTTTGTGTTTTTGCTGTTTCTTTGTTGCTATTTGATGTTTCTGTTGTTTTATTGCTAGTATTTGCTGTGTTAGTTTGTGTTTTTGTTCTAGGTGTTGAAGCTCTTGATGTTTCTTGTTTTGTTGTAGATAAAAGTGATGAAGAGATATAACCTTCTTTCCCATTTACTTCTACTTTGCTCCAGCCACTTACTTCTTCTACAACTTTAACTTCTGTATTTACTGCTAATGTTGTAATTATTTCAGATGTTGTATTAGCTTCTTTTCTAACATTTACTGTTGTTGTATTTACATATAGTGTTTTTGAAACTGCTTTTTGTTCTTGTTCTTGCTTTTGTTTTTCAAGCTCTTTTTGTTGTTGTTCTTCTTTTTGTCTTTTTTCTTGTTCTATTTGTTCTTGTGTTTTTAATTTTTCTTCTCTTATCCAACCTTTTGTTGTTTGTGTTTCTACACAAGCCCAACCGTTTAGTATTTCTACTACTTCAACTTCTTCATCTTTTTTTACTTCTATAATGTCTGTTGCATTTATTAGTGGAATAATTTTTAATTTTGATGTTTCAGTTATAATGTATTTTCCTAATTTTGTTTTTTCTGTTTTTTGCTCTTGTGTTTCTGTATTTTCCACTTTTTGTTCTTCTTCTGTTGTTTGTGTAGTATTTGTTGTATTTTCTTCTGTGTTTTCTTTTTGTACATTTTCAGTATTTTGGTTTACTGTGTTTTCAGTACTTGTAATGTTTTCTTCGCTTGTTTTATTTTCTGTATTTACTGTAGTATTTGCATCGTTTTTGATGCTAGTTGTATTTTGTTCTGTTTCATCTAATGTTATTAGGTCTTTTCTTAAATAACCTGTTATTCCGTCTACTTTTACTTTATACCATTCTCCATTTTTCTCTAGTATTTCGACTTTATCATTTAACGAAAGTAATTCTAAAATTTTGCTGTTTTCATTAGCGTTTTCTCTTAAGTTTGCTGTTTCTACTTTTACTTTTGCAGTATCTGCAGCTAAACTCATATTTATAAAAAACAAGCTTATTATTCCTATTACAGATATAACAAGTATGCTTTTTATGTTTTTCATACTCTTCATTTTTCTACTCCTTATTTTATTATATGTATTTTATGCAACTTTCATTATTTGTACAGTATACACAATTTTTTTTTTATTGTCAAGTCCTTAAAAATTGCTTGACAAATCAGCTTTATTATAATATAATATTTACGCAATTAGAAAATATGAGAATTAAATAGAGCTTCTCCCCGGTAGTTTTATTTAGCCCATATAAAATATTAAATTAAGAAATAGGAGGGTAATTATTACCATGAATAATACAACATATAGTGCAAAAAAAGGTGAAGTTGAAAGCAAGTGGTATATAATAGATGCAGCTAACAAACCACTTGGTAGAGTAGCAACAGAAGCTGCTAAATTATTAAGAGGAAAACATAAACCAACATATACACCTAATATTGATACAGGTGATCATGTTATTATATTAAACTGCAAAGATGTTATTTTAACAGGAAACAAATTAAATCAAAAAGTATACAGACATCATTCAGGTTATATTGGAGGAATGAAAGAAACTCCTGCAAAAGTAATGCTTGAAAAAAATCCAGAAAAAGCTATGACATTAGCAATAAAAGGAATGTTACCACATAACTCTTTAGGAGCTCAATGTTTAAAGAAATTAAGAGTATATGCAGGAAATGAACATGAAAATCAAGCACAAAAACCAGAAATATGGGAGGTAAAATAAAATGGCAAAAAAAGAAAACATATTTTTCTATGGTACAGGTAGAAGAAAAAGTTCTATAGCTAGAGTTAGATTAGTAGAAGGTAATGGAAAAATAACTATAAATGGAAAAGATATTGATGAATTTTTCGGTCTAGAAACTTTAAAAGTTATAGTAAGACAACCATTAGTTGTTACAAATACAGCTACAAAATATGATGTTATTTGTACTGTAAAAGGTGGCGGATTTACTGGTCAAGCAGGTGCTATTCGTCATGGTATTGCTAGAGCTTTAAATGAAGCTAATTCTGAATATAGACCAGCTTTAAAATCTGCAGGATTCTTAACAAGAGATTCTCGTATGAAAGAAAGAAAAAAATACGGTCTTAAAAAAGCTAGAAAAGCTCCTCAATTTAGCAAAAGATAAAAAGAGCTTTTATCAAAAAATTCAACCTCAGAAGTTTCAAAACTTCCGAGGTTTTTTATTATTGTTCAGTAATTTTTTGTTATAATTTATATATCTGTTTTTATCTCCATTATTAATCTTTGTATATTCATTCCACATCTTTCATAAAATTGAATTGCTCTTTCATTAAAATTCCAACAATTCAATTCAACTGCATCATAATTTCTTTCTTTTGCAATTCTTTTTACTTCTGAAAATAAATTTTTACCTATTCCCATTTTTCTAACTTTTTCATCTACAACTAATTCGTCTATCCATAAGATTGTCCTATCTTTTAGATTTATATGTTCTTTAACTTCTTTAATTTTATAAATAATAACTCCATATATATTATTATTTTCTTCTGCAACTAATATATTTTCCTTGTTATTTATTCTATTATTAACTTCAATTTTTATTTCTTCAATACTTTTTTCTTTAAAAATATCTTTTCTGGCATTACTGTGAATTTTTGCAACTTGTAACATTAGCTCACTAATTTTATTTATATCTTCTATTTGGGCATTTCTAATATTCATATTTTTATATCCTCCATAAATTACTATTTATTTATTATAATTTTATATTTTTCTTGACTTTTTATCTTTAAATAGCTCATAATAAATACAGGAAATGACAAATCCACAAACGTGGTTTTGCCGAATTAAGTTTGAAAAAACTCACACCTAACTCGCCAAAGTTACAGATGTGAGCTTTTTACTTTTATAGTATATTTTATCAAATATTTTTTAATGCTTATATGCACTATAATTCCAATCATACCCAATTACATATAAAAGTGATGGACATTTCTTTGACTGTACTAAAAGCATTCTACATTTTTGTTTATTAAATCTAAATACTATAATTTTACTATCATTTGTTAACCTTAATTCTTTTCTTATTCTTTCATCTATTACTACATTTAATTCATATAATGGTAACATCTCATATCCTACTGATTTAGGTTTATTTTGAAAATCTATCAATCTTACATTTGACAGTTCTTTAAACTTTTCGTATAATTCATACATTATTTCGTTGCATTTTTCTTTTGTTTTTTTCGTTATTTTTTCTATTGCATATTCCTTTGAATTAACAGAATACTTAAATGAAAGAATTATATTTTCATCATGTCTACATTCTAGCATTATATATTGCTATAGTTCTCCTTGAAATAATTCTGTATTATCCTTTTGTCTATAACATGGTTCCTGTCTGTTTCCTTCCATGGTGTTTCTTGGTGTGTCATATCTCTTAGTTTCCATGCTGTATATTGTCCAAACCTATCATAAACTTTTTTTAATAATACTTTAGTATCTTCATCTAATTTATCATCATAATCTTCTTCATATTGTATTCCATTTGATCCAAATATTCTAAATTTATCATATATTTTTCTGATTACTGGTCCATGTTCCCATGCTAGAAAATCTTCTTTTATTAAACTCTCATCATTTTGTGCTAAATAGCATCCTTGTGCATAATATAATAACTTTTGCAATTTTAAGTTTGTTATAAATTCAGAATCTCCAAAATTCATTTGTTTTCTATTTTCATTTAAAAACCAATTTGCAATGTCTATTGCACTATATTTTCCTTTATTGAACATAGAATTTCCTCCTTCTTTTAGATTTATAATATATTTTTTCAGCAATAATATATTATATAATAAATTTAGCATTTATTCTTATATATTATAAAACCTTTGTTTGTTTTTGTCAATAATTTCTATATTTCTATTATCTATTTTTTTATAATATGGTCTATTTTTCATTACATTATAACATAATACTTTATAAAATCAATAATTCTTAACTAACTTTCATAATTTAGTCCCTGTAAATATTGTGATTTGTTATTTATTATTCTTTTATAAATTCTTTAATTCAAAACGATATTTTTGAGTAACATCTGGATATTTTTCATGATCTACTTCTGACATAAACATCTCTAATGGTCTTGCAGCAAAAGCAACACCATTTGTACATTCAGTTGAATACAAAGGTTTATAAATCATTAATTCTTCCTTATTTTCAGTGTGTCTAGCAATGCCAATAATTTCATATAAATATATGTTTGGTTCTTCTTTTAATTGTTCCTCAGTCATTTTTTCTCTCTTAAAATGTTGAACAATATCTCCCTTATTAAATTTTCTTTCCATAAATTACTCCTTAAATTACTATTTATTATAATTTTATCTTTTTTATTAATTTATAATATCTTTATTCTTTTTATTTCTAATTAGAAAAAGAAATATTGGTCTTAATAATCCAAAAGATAAGACATTAAATACTGTTAATATATCTCCATATTTACCTGTATAACTTGTATATATTTTATGTGCTATTATTGTATCTAATATAAAAACAGTTATTAAACTAATTAAAAAAATGCTACATTGGACTGTTTCATATTCTTGATAAATATGAAAATAAATAAGCAGACAAATTAATAAAATTGATAAGAAACTTGATATTCCACCTATTATTTTATTTTTAGCTATTTTTCCCAATAAATATTTATTATAAAAAGGTATCCAAGCTACAAAATTATTTTTATAACCCATATTTTTTCTCATACACATAATTGAAATACTTTGAAATGTATAACTCATTATTATATACAGTATAACTGCTAAAATCAGAGTAAGGTAAAACAAACCTATAAATGTAATTATAGGTGCAAAAATTACAACCAAAAATCCTGCCATACTATTTGCCTCCTTTTATATTTTTATAAAATATTATCATTATTTTCAAATGATATTTCTTTTATATCATCTTCAATTAAATAACACATTTCTTCATGTGGATCAACTTCTTTTGAAATTTTGTTTACATCTAATTTTATATATTTTACTTCTGCATTTGCAAGTAAATTTCCTTTTTTATCAAAAAGTTCTGTATCTATAACTATAAATTTAGGAGTTTCTTTTTTTACTAATCCTTTTCCTATTATCGTTTCATTATATGGTACAGGTTTTCTGTATTTTACTTCCATTGATATTGTTACTCCAAATTCTTCTTCTGATTTCTTTGCCCATAGTGCTCTTAATCCTAGTTCATCAAGCATAGTTGCTATTAAACCTCCATGAACTCTTTGAGGAAAACTTTGATGTTCTTCCTTGTATTTAAACATTGTCATAACACTTTCATCTTCCATATTATAAAATTGAGCTTTCAATCCTATTGGATTGTCCATACCACAGATTATACACATTTTACTATTTTTTTGTTTACTTATAATTTTCATTTTGTTTTTCCTTTCTGTTCTGCATTTAATTTGTAGTTATTATATCATAAATAAGCTAAAAAATCACACTCAAAAAAATAAGAAAAATAAAAATTTTTCTTATTTTTTTTATTCTATACCTGTAGCAATTACTGTAACTTTTACTTCATCTTTTAAATTTTTGTCAATAACAGTACCAAACATTATATTTGCTTCTCCATCTATTTTGTCATTTATTAATTGTATACTACTACTTATTTCTGTTAAACTTAAATCTTCTCCTCCTGTTACATTAAATATAACTCCTTTTGCATGTTCAATTGTAGATTCTGTAAGAGGATTTTCTATTGCTTGTTTTACAGCATCACTTAATGTTTCTTCTCCTTTTGCACTTCCTATTCCCATATAGGCTTTTCCTTTATAGTTAAAAATTGTTTTTATATCTGCAAAGTCTATATTTATTTCTCCAACTGTTGTTACTAAATCTGTTGTACTTTTTACACCTTGTCTTAGAACATCATCTGCTAGTGCAAAAGCTTGATTTATAGTTGCTTTATCTCCAGCTACTTTTAATAGTTTGTCATTTAATATTACAATTAAAGCATTTACATTTTCTTTTAATTTTTTTATTCCATTTTCAGCTCTAACTGCTCTCATTCTACCTTCAAATAAAAATGGTTTTGTTACAATTCCTACTGTTAGTATTCCCATTTCTTTTGCAATTTTTGCAATAACAGGTGCAGCTCCAGTTCCTGTACCTCCACCCATTCCAGCTGTTATAAATACCATATCTGTATTTTGCAATAATTGTTTTATTTGTTCTTTGCTTTCTATAGCTGCTTTTTCTCCCATTATTTCATTTGCACCAGCTCCTAAACCTTTTGTTGTTTCCTTGCCTATTTGCATTACTCTTTTAGGATTTATATTTTTATTTCTGTTTAATATACTCATTTCTGTGTTTATAAGGTATGGGTCTATGTTTTCAATTTTGCTTTCCATCATTCTTGAAACCGCGTTAGTACCTCCGCCGCCTACTCCTAAAACCTTAATTTTTACTAAATTTTCATTGTTCATTCTTTTTTCCATATTTATGCTTTCCTTTCTCACAATATTTTACTAGTTTTTTTAAAATTTTTCAAGTATATTATTAATAATTATTAAAATCGTAATAATTATTAGGTACATTACCTACAATTACATTTTCAAGCAATAAAACCTGGTTATTTATTTCTTTTGTAATACTATTAAATGGTGTTAATATGCTTACCTCACATTTTACTTGTAAATATATTCTATGTATTGTTTGGTTTATTCCTTTAGATTCAAATTCACTTCTTAAATCTGTTTCTACATTTCCAATTGATGATATTCTAATTTTTACACCTGGTCCTCGCCCAGATAAAAGTTTAAATCCTGTAAAACTTCCGTAATGCTATTTCTATATTTTCTCTTCCTCTATTATTTATTTCATTTTGTATTCTATTTGCTACATCAGAAATTATTTCATTTATTGGAATTATATTTGACTTTATCATTAAAATATTTCCATCTTTGTCTCTTTCGATTGTAAATATTTCATCATATGAATGTTCTTTCATAACATTTGTAGCCTGTTCATTTGAAACTATTGTAGCTATTGACTTGGCTCTATCTTCACACAATGTATCAAATATGGGATTTACTGCTGAAAGAATAGCTTTGGAAGTTATACAAGCAATTAACAATATTATTGATATTTTTATAATTTTTACTTTGAATTTTACACTTTTATTATTATTTTTTTTATATATATTAATTTTTGGAAGTCTAATTCTTGGTCTTGAATAAATTTTATACATAATTTACCATAGAAGTTTTTTGACTACTAACTCCTTTTTTTACATATCTTGGTATAAATAATTTTTGGCCTATGTTTATTTTATTTTCATCTTCAATTCCATTTATTCTTACTATATCATCTATAGTACTACCATATGTTTTAGCAATTTTCCATAAACTATCACCTTTTTTTACTATATACATTATTAGACTATAGTCTTGTTCTTCTCTTTCACCATTTTGCTGTATTTCATTTAGTAAACTTAAACTTATATTTTGATATGAATTTTGATTCATTGTTAAGTCTATATTGCTTGTTATTATTCCTCCATCTTGAACAATAAAATCTTGATTTGAAACTTCAATATTTAAGTCTGAATTCATATGTTCAGCATTTTGAATATTGTCTATTATGTGTTCAAATGGTATTTTTGCCATTTTAGTGTCTAATTGTGTGTTTTCATCTTCTAATATGAATCTTAATTCAATATTTCCGTTATATGTTATTCTATTATTAAAATTTTTTGTTTCCTCTATTATTGGTATAACATCTACATCTAGTATTTTTTGATTATTTGTTTGTTCTATTTGTACTTTCTCACTTATTTTTTTGATTTCTCTTTCATTTCTTTTATTTGTCATGGTTAATACATTCTTTTTTTCAAATTCAATATTTTCGCATGGACTATATAAATCTTGTATCAAATTTATTTGTTTTTCCTCATATACACAAGCTTTTACCAAAATTTCTATTTCAACATATATAGAATGTTCTTCTACTGGATTCATTTTTATTATTAGATTTTTAATTTCATAATTTACATCACTTATGTTTTCTTCTTTAACATTTGCTATATCTATAAATCCAACTACAGGAATTTTAGTATTTATTGTTTTTATTTTATCATCTTCTGTCAAATATAATAATTTTACATTTGCTTCTGCTTTTGTTAAAATTTTATTATAACTTATTTTTATGTCTTTATCACAAATGCAAATATTGCTTTTTAAAATTTCTGCTATACTATCTTCTTGATTTACCGAAATTGTGTCTTTTGCATATATTTTCGTTTCACCCATACCAACTAAAGAATTTACACTTAAATTTTCTTTTAACATTTTTATATCTTCTGCATCTTTTATTTCATTTACAACTTCAACATTTTCATTTGAATATATTTTTATATTTATTTCTAGTGTTGCTTTTATTCCTATTTTCCTACCATTAATCACTTTACATTCTATTTGTTTTAATTTGCAGTCTATTTTTTCGTCCATTCCTTCTTTACAACCTTTTACATTTATTGTTTCTGAAAAATCAATTGTTGTATTTATTCCTCTTATTTTTGATTTTTCGTCATCTGCTAAATACATTATGTAAGTACTTATTCCTCCGTCTATTCTTATTTTTTCGTCTAATATCTCTTTTTTGTATACACATACAACTCCACTTGTACAAATTGTGTTTAAAATATCTGGCTTCGAATCTGGTACTATCATATCTCCTTCTACTAATAAAATTTCTCTTTTTTCTGCTATTAACTTATTTATACATAAATTTTCTTTTATAGCTTCTATAACCATAATTTACCTCCTCATTATTTCTTTATAAATATATATTAATTTATTTTTTATTTTATTCTATATATTTATAATTTCCTAGTATAGAACAAAAGCGGGCATTAATAACTTTTGTACTTATTAAAACATTTTGAAGTCCGAGTCTTTGTTCGTGTGCGAAATTTACAAGGCAAATTTCTGTGCAATATATTTCTATACTAGGAAGTTCGGAGAACTTTCCTAGTATAGAAAAAAACAGCCTAATTTAGCTGTTTTTAAAATTTTTTATTATTTTTTTATTTTCTTCTTGCGGTATTAATGGGCTATATGAATTTGAATTTCTATCAAACACTTGAACTTCTACTGTTCTCGTTAATACATCTGTGTAACTGTAAGTTACATTTCTATTATTCTCATCATATTTTACTACAAAGATATTAGGATATGCTTTTTCAATTGTTGCTTCTTTTTCAAATGCTCTGCTTCTTCCTAAAGACCCTTTAACTATTATTTTTTGACCTACCTTCTCTAAGATATCAGTTTTTAGATTTGCTATATCTGTACGACAAATCATTAAATCACCTTCTCCCTTAAGATAAATGAATTATAGCATTTTTAACATAAAATGTCAAAATTAGACAATTTTCGTTTTTCCTTTGTATTGCACTATTTTCAATGGTTACAAGATTTACGAAAGCTTTTTTGACATTGTTGTTACATTTATATTACATTTGTATTACATTCGTCCTATATTTGCTTTTTTTGCATTTTTCCATAACTTCCTATTCCACTAACTCCATTTTTTCCATCCCTTAATTCCTTTGCTATATCATCTATTGTTATATATTTATATTTTTCAGTAAATGCTATTTTTTCTGCTACTACCAAAGGATCTAAAAAATCAATTAATATTCTTGCTGGTGAAGAAGCAAAATTTGCACCTGCTGATATTAATCCTTCAAAATAACTTTGACACGCACCTGCAAATATAACAGTATTTTTGTTATTATTTTTATCATATCTTCTCGCTTCTTTTACAGTTTCTATAAAGTATTTTGAATTTCTGTAATTGTATATATCATGATATCCACTTTGTTTTTTTATCATTCCATCATGTCCTGTTACTACTAATATATCTGGATTATATATTTTTAACAAACTATACACTACTTTGGGTTGTTTATATTCTGGAATATTTTTTACTATTACATTTAAACCTATTTTTTTATAATATCTATATGATTTTTCACTATATTTTCTGTCTCCATCTAAATGCAGTATTTTACCTGTTATTATTTTTTCACGAGTTCTTTTGTTCTTGGTAACTATACCTATTTTATATTCATCATCATATTCTTTTTTTGTTACTTTAACCTTATTTTCAAGTCTCTCATTAAGTATTTTTATTTTTTCTTTGACTTCTTTTTTTTCAATTACTTCTAAATCTTCAATGCTACTGTCCGCTTCTACTCTGTCTATTACTCCTTTTAGTATTGCAATTTTTCCATGTTTTGTATCTATAATATTTTTAACTTTAAATAATATATCTTTTTTATATGATTTTCGACCTACAATATCACCTTTCTTTATTTTTGTCATTTTATCTCACGTTCCTTCCTAAAGTTCTAATTATATTACTTTTTTCGCTATTATATTCTATGAAAATTAATATTAATTTGATACAGTCATCATCTTGTAATTTTGTATTTTCTATGATATACTGTATTTGCTTTTATATAAAGTAATGAATTTATTTTAGACTATATCCTTCTTTTTTAGATTGGTTAGTAAAAAGTTTATTCAAATCTATAAAAAGGAGGTTTTTTTGATGGCTGATAAAACAATTATCTGTAAAGATTGTGGTAACGAATTTGTTTTCACTGAAGGTGAACAAGCTTTTTATAAAGAAAAAGGATTTGACAATGAACCTGTTAGATGTCCAGCTTGTAGAAAAGCTAGAAAACAACAAAGACAAAATTAATTTATTCTTATCCAATTTGAGTTTATAAACAAAACAATTAAATCTCAAATGGCTAATAATTGTAGCTTTTTAGATAATAGAAAAATATAACTTCCTATTATCTAAAAATATTAAAAAACCTAGCATTTTATATTTTGCTAGGTTTTTTAATATTTTTACAATTTTCTTTTAAATGACTATACTTTAATTTTGTTGCCATTCCGCCTCTTATATGTCTTTCTGCTTTATTTTCATCTAGTATTATTCTTACTTCTTTTGCTAATTTAGAATTTATCTTTTGTAATCTTTCAGAAACGTCTTTGTGTACTGTTGTTACTTTTCAGAGCGGTAGAATTTTTTCCATTATTATTGGCATCTTTGTTTTCTGCGTCTTCTCCATTTTGGTAAATGTCTTCAAATTTTGTTATTACTGGCTCATTTGTTCCTATTTCATTTAGTAGTTTTAGTCTTACTTCTACATTTGAATCTGAATCAACTTCAATTACATCAATTATTGTTTTTAGCATTGCATTTGTTATTGTTTGATTATTTAATATATCATCTACTGTTTTTATTGTTTTATTAAGTTCTTTTTGTAGTACATCTTTTTCTTTTATTTCTGATGTAATTAGTTTTAATTCTCTTTCAAGCCTTGCAATATCTTCATTTAGCGGATTTGTATATTTCTTTAATTCTTGAATATTAATTATTTCGTTTTGAAACATTTCCATATATTTTTGTTTTTTAACTGTTACTTTTTCAATTTCTTTTAAAAGACTCTCTTCACTTCTTTCATTGTTTTCTCTTAATTTTGTAATCTTTTCAAATTCTTTTTCAACAGCTTTCATAAAATCTTTTTTATTTTTTATTATACTTTTTAAATAGATTTTTATTGCATTTAAAAGTTCTTCTTCATCAATAACAGTTGTATTTGGACAATGGTTTACTCCCATTGAATTTCTTCCACTACATACCCATCTTATATATTCTGGTCCATCAGCTGTATATTTTCTCTTTATTCTTCTAAATGAATAACCACAATGTTTGCAATATATAAGTGTGCTAAATACATATTCCGTTTTTTCTCTTTTGTTATTTAATTTAAATTCGTTTGATCTTTGTTCTAAAAGTTCTTGTGCTCTGTTAAATAATTCGTCTGATATTATTCTCATTTCTGGCTTTTCCACTATTATCCATTCTTCTTCTGGCAATTCTTTTCTTGTTCCTGTTATAAAGTCTGTTACTTCTGATTTTTTATTTGTTACTCTTCCTGTATATATTGGATTTTTAAGCATTCTTACAATAGATGTTTGTACCCATTTTGATTTTGT
>CAKPHJ010000031.1 GCA_934157205.1 uncultured Clostridia bacterium | reverse complement strand
GTCTACGTCCTCCGGAATCAAAAGGTGAAATTCTTACAAGCCTATGTATTCCTTTTTCTGATTTTAAATATCCATATGCATTTTCACCAATAATTTCGAAAGTAACGCTTTTTAATCCTGCTTCTTCACCTTCTAAATAATCTAATTCTTTTAATTCATAATTATTTTTAGAAGCCCATCTAGCATACATTCTATATAACATTTCTGCCCAATCTTGAGATTCTGTTCCACCTGCTCCTGGGTGTATAGACAATATAGCATTATTACTATCATATTTGCCAGATAACATTGCAGTTATTTCTAGTTTTTCTAAACTATGTTCTAATTTTTTAGTGTTTTTTAATACCTCTTTTGCCAAACCTTCATCTGGTTCTAAATCTAATAATTCTGTAAGTTCTAATAAATTTTTAGCTTCTTTTTCTATTTCTTCGAAATTAGAACATTTAAATTTTAGTTTTTTTATTTCTGATAAAATTTTGCTTGAATTTTTTGTGTCCTTCCAAAAGTTTTCTTCATATGTTTTCTTTTCCAATTCTTTTAATTTTAGTTTTGACGAAACTATGTCAAAGAGATTCACTCAAATCTTTAATTTTTTTATTTATATTTTCCAATACTTTACTATTTTCTTCTAATTCTATCATTTTAAACTGTTACGTTACAATTTGCATTTTTTATGATTTTACTGTAAATTGTAACGCGTTTATCTCCCTTCTATTATTTTTATTGAAAGTCAACTATGCTAGTCCACTTATCTAAAAATTCTTGTTCCTCTGGTTTACCATAAGTTTTTCTTATAGCTGCAACAATAGGTATCCAAATTTGAATATTTTTTTTATCTGTTTTAGATTTTTCACAATACAATTCAAGATATTTTTCAGCCATTTCATTTTTGCCTTCCATAGAAAAAATTAAAAATGTATTTGCAACATCTGCAGAAGCATTTCCCTTTGTAGCATGTGCCCAATCTATTATTGAATATTCTCCATTTTCTTTAATAATAATATTGCTTGGATTGAAATCACCATGGCATAATTTTTCATGATTTTTCATTCCATCGATTCTTTGTAATAACTCATATTTTGTATTTTCATCTAATTTATCTGTATTTGTTAATTTTCTTATAAATTTATCTTTTGTTCTATTTAGTAATGGAACTCTTTTAGATAAAATTTCCAATTGAATATCAACAAATAAATTCATATATTCATCATATTTTTCTGGATGTTCATTTATTAAAACATTTAAAGGTGTTCCTTCAATATATTCTGTAATTAATGCCCATCTGTTTTCTATTTTTCTTACTTCAATTAATTTTGAAATTGGTAAATCTGTATTTTCTTCAACTCTTGATTGAATAAGTGCTTCGTTTAAAACACTTGCTTTTGAATAATTTTCTACAAATAATTTTATTGTTTTATCTTCGTCTCTATATACTGTTTTTGTGTTTCTTCCAGCAATTGGATTATTTAAATTTAATTCCATTATTTTTCACCTCCATAATATACTTTTAAATAAATTTCTTTTATTTCTTTTATTAGTGGATATCTTGGGTTTGCTCCTGTACATTGATCATCAAAAGCTTTTTCACTCATTTCATCTAATGAAGCTAAAAAGTCTTCTTCTTTTATTCCATACTCTCTTATTGTTTTCTTTATACCTATTTTTTCTTTTAATTCGTCTATTTTACGTATTAAATTTTCTAATTTTTCATAATCATTTTCTCCACCTAAATTTAAAGCTTCAGCAATTTGTGCATATCTTCTTAATGTATGAGGATATGCATATTGTGGAAATGTTCCCATTTTATTTGGAACTTCTTGACTATTAAATCTTATTACTTCGTCTAGCACAAGTGCAACTGTAACTCCATGTGGTAAATGATGATAAGCTCCTAATTTGTGACCCATAGAATGGCAAATTCCTAAAAACGCATTTGCAAAAGCCATACCAGCCATTGTTGCAGCATTTGCCATTTTTTCTCTTGCTTCAACATCATTTGCTCCATTTTCATATACTCTTGGTAAATATTCAAAAATAATTTTTATAGCTTCAAGTGCTAAACCATCTGTAAATTCTGTAGCCATCATAGATACATATGCTTCTATTGAATGTACTAATGCATCTATTCCTGAAGCAGAAGTTAAACCTTTTGGTGCATTCATCATCATATTGCAATCAACAATTGCCATTTTTGGTAATAATTCATAATCTGCTAATGGATATTTTTGACCTGTTTCTTCGTCTGTAATAACTGCAAAAGGAGTAACTTCTGAACCAGTACCAGCAGAAGTAGGAACAGCAATAAAATATGCCTTTTCTCCCATTTTAGGGAATGTATAAACTCTTTTTCTTATATCCATAAATCTCATTGCCATATCTAAAAATTCTGTTTCTGGATGTTCATACATTACCCACATGATTTTTGCAGCGTCCATTGCTGAACCTCCTCCAACTGCTATTATACAGTCTGGTTTAAATCTAGATATAGCTTCTGCACCTTCTTTAGCACAAGCAAGAGTTGGATCTGGTGCAACATCAAAAAATGTTTCATGCATAATTCCTAATTCATCTAATTTGTCTGTAATAACTTTTGTGTATCCATTTTCGTATAAAAATGTATCAGTTACAATAAATACTTTCTTTTTATTCATTACATTTTTGAGTTCTTCTAATGCAACTGGTAAACAACCTTTTTTTATATATACCTTTTCAGGTGCTCTAAACCAAAGCATATTTTCTCTCCTCTCTGCTACTGTTTTTATATTTATTAAATGTTTTACTCCAACATTTTCTGAAACAGAGTTTCCTCCCCAAGTACCACAGCCTAAAGTTAAAGATGGTGCAAGTTTAAAGTTGTATAAGTCACCTATTCCACCTTGTGAAGAAGGTGTATTTATAAGAACCCTACATGTTCTCATTTTATTGTAAAATTTTTCTATTTTTTCTTTTTGTGTAACAGTATTTATATATAATGAAGATGTATGTCCAATTCCTCCGTCTTCAACTAATTTATAAGCTTTTGATATTGCTTCATCAAAATTTTCAGCCCAGTACATTGCTAAAACAGGAGATAATTTTTCATGTGCAAATTCTTCAGATAATTCTACACTTTGCACTTCACCAATTAATATTTTTGTATTTTCAGGTACAGATATTCCCGCAAAATTTGCTATTGTACTTGCTTTTTGTCCAACTATTTTTGCATTTAATGCTCCATTTATTATTATTGTTTTTCTTACTTTTTCTGTTTCTTCTGGATTTAAAATATAGCAACCTCTTTTTCTAAATTCTTCTTTAACAGCTTCATATATTTTACTATCTACAATTACAGATTGTTCAGAAGCACATATCATTCCATTGTCAAAAGTTTTTGAATGTATTATAGAATTTACTGCTAAAAGAATGTCTGCACTTTCATCAATTACTGCTGGTGTATTTCCAGCTCCTACACCTAACGCTGGTTTACCACTAGAATAAGCTGATTTAACCATTCCTGGTCCACCAGTAGCTAAAATTATATCAGATGATTGCATTAAAGTATTTGTTAATTCAAGTGAAGGTACATCGATCCATGCAATTATATTTTCTGGTGCTCCAGCCTTAACTGCAGCCTCTAAAACAATTTTTGCAGCTTCAATGGTAGATTTTTTTGCCCTAGGATGTGGGCTTATTATAATTCCATTTCTTGTTTTTAATGAAATTAATGTTTTAAAAATTGCTGTAGAAGTTGGATTTGTTGTTGGTATAACAGCTCCAATTACGCCAACTGGCTCTGCAATTTTTTTAATTCCATAATTTGAATCTTCTTCAATAATACCACATGTTTTTACATTTTTATATTTATTGTATATATATTCTGAAGCATAGTGATTTTTTATAACTTTATCTTCTACAACTCCCATTCCTGTTTCTTCAACAGTCATTTTAGCAAGTGGAATTCTTGCTTGATTTGCAGCTATTGCAGCAGATTGAAAAATTTTATCTACTTGCTCTTGAGAATATTTAGCAAATTCATTTTGTGCTTTTTTTACTTTTTCTAGTGTTTTATTTAATTTTTCAACACTATCAACAATTTCATAATCTTTGCTCATTAACAATTCCTCCTAAACTTTTGTATACTTTTTTATTATATACAAAAACTAATAGTTTTACAACTATTAGTTTTATTTTTTTATATATTATCATTTCTAATTGTTTCAATAATATTTTGTTTATTAATTTTACTCATAGAATATTTCATAATAATACCAATTACAACTGCTACAAATACTGTTGCAACTGCAATAGCATCATATGGTATAGTATATTCCATTTCCATACTATTCTTAAATATATTGTACATTCCATAAGAAAGTACCAAACCAATTGGTATTCCAATAATCAAAGATTTAACACCATAGAAAATGCTTTCTAATCTAATCATTCTATTAAATTCTTTTTTTGTCATTCCTATTGATTTAAGCATTGCAAATTCCTTTTTTCTTAAATTCATATTTGTTGTTATTGTGTTGAAAATATTTGTTATTCCTATTAATGTAATTACTCCAATAAATCCATATAAGAATATTGAGATAACTAATATAACTGCATTTTCAGCCTTGACTGATTTTTCCATATTAAATGTATTCAAATTAGAATTAGTAAGATTATTATCATTTTTATATTGTTCAACTTCTGCATCTAATTTTTCAGCATCATTTGATTGTGCATATAATGAAGCAGTTTCATACCCAGTTTTGTTTATGAATTCTTCACTCACAATAAAAAATGCATTGGAATTATACATAATGTTTACTCCCTTAGGTCTCTCTTCTGTTCTTGCTACTATTTTAACGTTATATTCCTTGTCTCCTATTTTTCCAGTTACAATGTCTCCTTTTTTCCAAGTATACATACTTCCTTGAATTCTCTTTCCATTTTCATCCATATTTATATTATTATCAATTAAAATTACTCCGTCTTTATATGTTTCATAATCTCCGCCTATTTTTTTCAAATAGTTTTCATATTCATTTTTGCTTAATGAAATAATATTTATTGTGTCTATTTGTTCCTGGTCTGAATTTGACTCTGAATATCTTGCTTTAATATCTTTTCCATATTCAGTTAATTCTGCTTTGTGTTTTTCATCCATATTCATTTCGAATGAATTGCTTTTATTTATTGATACCTCTCCTACATCTGGCAAGTTTGATATGTCTGTTAACATTTTTAAATTTTTTGCTTGTTCTTTTGCAAATTCTTCTGTATCTTCAAGTGACGCACTTGTGTACGCATATACTACATAATTATAATCTTTTTCTGTATAATATGCACTTGACATTTTGAATCCATATTGTATAAAACTTGATATTGCAATAAATATTACAACACTTACTATTATTGAAATTACAGTTGTTCTATATTTTTTCTTACTTCTTTTTAGATTTTTATATGCTATTTCTCCACCTGTTTTAAATATTTTTGTTATGATTTTTGGACATTTTATTTTCTTTGTTTTTAATTTTACATCTTCTGAACTTCTTATTGCTTCAATTGGTGTTATTTTTGATGCTTTTTTAGCTGAATTTCTGCAAGATAACCATATTGTTACAACTGATACAATTATACTTACAACTATTGCTGGCCATGATATTCCATATGTTAGTAAAGTCCCACTTGATACATAATCTTTTAATATGTAATTCACTACATTTACTAATATATAAATTGCAAATATACCACTTAAAATTCCTAAAGGTATTCCTATAATTCCCAATATAAAACCTTCAAAATAAACACTTTTTTTAATTTGTTTTTTGGTTGCACCAATACTTGAAAGCATTCCATATTGTTTTAATCTTTCTGTTATTGATATTGCAAATCCATTTCTAATAACAAATACACTTGATACTAGAACAATTCCCATTATAAATGCTCCAAGTCCATAAATTGTTCTTAGCGTTTCATCATCTAAACTTGCTCCTTCATATGATAATAATTCTTTATTTAAATTTAATTCATATTTGTAACTTTGATAAGTATCTTTTAATCCATTAAATGTTTTATAATTATCATCTTTTACTCCATTTGGAGCTTTTATCATTTGATTTATACTTTCAGTATTTTTTACATAATCATTTGGATTTGTATACAAAACTGCTATATTTGCTTTTTTATTTATTGTTTGCATTTTTGTAATAACTGTAAACCAGTCTACCTCGTAAGGTTCAATTGCCACAATTGGTCTTTCTATTATTCCAACTATTTTATATGTTTTAGAAGTTGTACTTCCATTAAATTCTTCTGTTTCACCAATATTTAAAGTTATTGTATCTCCAACCTTATAATTTGTTTTAAATTTTTGATTAATTCTAGTAGAAATTGCAAGTTCACTATTATTTTCAGGTAATCTTCCTTCTAAAGTATTTATAGCCATATTATCAAGAAATTTATCATTAATTGCAATAACTTTGACAGTTGGTTTTTCTTCCGCTTCTAGTGAAGCTGTTTCTTTTACATTTGGTAAATAACTATAGCCTAAATCTTCTGATAAATAATAATTATCAACTCCTCTGTTTTCTTCTATATATTTAATTTCATCTTTAGGAACATTATAAAAATAAGCATGATAATTTCCACTATTATTTTTTGCTGTTTCTACAAACGTTTTTTGAAAACTTGTTATAAGACCTGCCACTCCACATATTAAAGCTGTTGATAAAATAATTCCAATTATAATTACAATTGATCTTTTTTTATTTAGCCTTAAATCTTTTACACTTAATTCATTTAAAACTTTCATTATTTTCCTGTCCTTTCGTCTTTAATTATTTTTCCATCATCAATTGTTATAACTCTGTCAGCTTCTAATGCAATTTTTTCATCATGTGTTATTACTATAACAGTTTGATTATATTTTTTATTAGAAAGTCTTAATAATGAAATTATTTCTTCACTTGCTTTTGAATCTAGGTTTCCAGTAGGTTCATCTGCAAGCATTAATGCAGGCTCATTCATCATAGCTCTACCAATAGAAACCCTTTGTTGTTGTCCTCCTGATAATTGGTTTGGCAAATTATATTTTCTTTTTTCAAGTCCTAAAGTTTTTAATAAATCATTTAATCTTTTTTCATTAACTTCTCTACCATCTAATTTTGTTGGTAAAGTAATATTTTCTGAAACATTTAAAACAGGTATTAAATTGTAAAATTGATATATTAACCCAATTTGTCTTCTTCTGAAAATAGCGAGATTATCATCATTTAAAGAATATATATCTTTTCCATCTATAAAAACTTTTCCAGAAGTTGGTCTATCTACTCCACCAATTAAATGTAGCAATGTAGATTTTCCGCTTCCACTTGCTCCTATTATTGCTATAAATTCTCCCTTTTCAACTGAAAACGATATATTATCTACCGCATTAACTTGATTTTCTCCTTTACCATAAACTTTTTTTAAATTTTCTACTCTTAAAATTTCCATAGTTTCCCCCTTCGTCACTTTTAAACATTTTTATTTTGTATATTTAGTATAATTTTTAAAAGTGACTTTTAGGTGACTTTTTTACTATAAATATTGTCACTTTGAACGTATTAAAAGAGTTTTTTTTAACTTTTTTAATTAATTTTATTATAAGTCTCTTCTATGATTTTATATCTTATATTAATTAATTTTTTGTAAAATTCTTTTCTTACATTAGACATACAAGATACTTCACTTATAAAATTATTGATTTTAACAATATTTATATCTTTAAATACTCTAATAATAGCTTTATTGCATTCTTCATTTATAGCATCTTTTATATATGTCATATAATTTATTTTTTTACCATTTTCTTTTAAACAAGAATAACAATTTATTGCTAAATTTTTTATTTCATTTTCTTTTAATTTTTCTATTTTATTATCATCTATCATCGGATTTAAGCAAGAACCACAATCATATATTGGTGCAAATTCTACTTCTTTAGTTTGATTATCTACTAAAAATCCCCAGTTTTCATTGTGTCTGTCTGTATTTCCTATTAAAGCATCTATAATGAACATATTCCAAAATTTTTCTTTAATTTTGGATGAATTTATTATTTTATTTTCATCTAATACATTTAAAATGTCAGATAATTCCGTTTCTATTTTTTTATCTGGATTTGTACTTAATGCAAGATTTTCAAATTCATATAAAGTTTTATTTGAATCTGTAAAGTCTTCACATGCACATACTATTTTTTCTATTTCATTATATTTGTATATTCCTAAAATTGTATTTTGAGTTGGAAATCCTACAATTTTAAAAATGTTGCTTCCTATATATTCAGAAAATGCATTATTTATATATGATATATTTTTATTTTTTTCTTTTATTGGGTCTGGAAATTTAACTAAGTATTTTTTATTTTTATATATAAGTGTTTTCTTTTTTTCAGAGCCCTTATAATTATTTAGTTCTTCTTTGCAATTTGTAAAATTAATCATTTATATTCCTCCTTATTCGTTTCATTATAATTTATTCTTATTTTACTTCATATACTTAATTATAAATTCAGTACCTTTATTAAGTTCTGATTTACAATTTATCAATCCATTATTTTTTTCAATAATATCTTTTGCTAATGCTAAACCTATTCCAATACTATTTTCAGAAGAATTTCTACCTTTATAAAACCTTTCAAAAATATGTTTTAAATCATCTTTTACTATTCCCTCTCCTTCATCACGTATTGTTATTTTAGTAAATAAAATATTTTCTTCATAACTTATAAAAATTGTTCCATTTTCCTTATTATGTTCTATACAATTTTTTATAATATTTGTTACCGCTTCTTGTTGCCATTTATAATCACCAATAAAAGTTGTTTCTTTGTCACCTTCAATAACAATTTTTTGATTTTTAATTTCTATTGGTATTTCTAAATTTTTAATTATTTGATTTATAAATTTCTCTACATTAACTTTCTCTTCATAAAAATTTACTACATTTGCATCTAATTTTGATAATTTCAGCATAGATATAACAAGCCAATTAATCCAATCTATTTGTTTACTTATTTCAAATATAAACTTTTGTTTTGTATCATCATTCATATTAGGATTATCTTTTAAATTATCTAACATAATAGTTATTGAAGTTAAAGGTGTTTTTAATTGGTGTGAAATATCTTCTACAAATATTTTTAAATTTTCTTTGTCCTTTTTTGATATTTCACTTTCTTCTTTTAACATTACAGTAATTTT
Source organism: uncultured Clostridia bacterium (assembly GCA_934157205.1). GTDB lineage: Bacteria > Bacillota > Clostridia > TANB77 > CAG-508 > CAG-269. Next base: position 4,092 of record CAKPHJ010000031.1, on the reverse strand, counting down.
ATATAATTCATTTTTTAAATTGCTTAATTCATCTTCATTATTTTCAGTAATATTTAATTCATAATTTTTTTCTTTTATTTTGTTTATATATTTAGTAATATCTTTTAGTTTTTTATCTCTTCTTTTTATATATAAATAACCAATTATAAAATATAAAATGCAAAACACTATGATTAATATTGTATTAATTATTAAATTTTCTTTCATTTTATTTTGCATTTTTACTATAGAATTTGCATTATTTATATCTATTCCATATTGTTCAAGCTCCTGTTCGCCTTTTTTATATTCATCAATATTTTCGTCCGAATTTAATAGTTCAATTATTTTCCTTGTATCTACTTCTGGATTTTCACTAATTATTGTTTCTATTATGCTTGCAATTTTTTTATTTACAATAAGTGATAAATCATTATATTGCTTATAAGTTAATACTATATTTAATATTGCAATCAATATTGTTAATGTAAATATATTTAATACAAGATATTTTAAGTCTTTATTATTTAATATTTTCACTGCAAATTGTTCCTTTCTTTAAAGTATATGAATATTTAAAATTAATCTCCTATTCTATATCCAAGTCCTCTAACAGTTTTTATAATATTTTCGTCTTCTAGTTTTTCTCTTATTCTTTTTATATAAACTGTTAGTGTATTGTCATTAACAAAATTACCTGCAATATCCCAAATTTTTTCTAATAATTGTTCTCTTGTTATTAATTTATTTTGATTGCTAAATAACATAACAAGTATTTTATATTCTAAACTTGTAAAAATTATTTCTTTATTGTCTTTATATACTTTTGCTGAAATTGTATCAATTTTGATATTTCTATACTGTATTATATTTTTATATTCATTTTTTCCATATCTTCTTAAAACTGAATTAATTCGTGAAATAAGTTCTCTAGTTCTAAAAGGTTTTACTACATAATCATCAGCTCCTAAATCTAGACCCAGAACTACACTTGTTTCTTCATCTTGAGCTGTTAAAAATATTACTGGAATATCTTCTTTACTATTTTTTATTTCTTTACATATGTCAAATCCATTTCCATCTGGTAATGATATATCTAATAATACTAAATCAAAAGTATTTTCTTTAAACTTTTTAATGCCATCTGCTAAATTATTAGCAGATGTTATTCTAAAGCCTTCTTGTTCAAGTGAATATTGTAGTCCTAAAACAATTGTTTTGTTATCTTCTATTAATAATATATTTTTCATAATTATTTATAGTTTTCCTTTCTTTTTAATTGTTATCAATATTTGTGTTTTCATTTGAAGTTTCATTTCTTACTGTAGTATTTGTATTTTCTGAAGAATGATTTGAATTGTTGTTTGTATTTGTATTATTCTTTGTAGTTGTATTAGTAGTATTTGTAGTGTTAGTTGTACTAGTATTAGTATTTGTATTTGTGTTATTATTCTTTACTGTATTATTTGTTATTGTTGTATTGGTTTTATTATTTTTATTTGTATTGGTTGTGTTGCTTTTAATTGTATTTGTAGTAGTATTATTTACCTTATTTTTTTCTTGTGGATCTTCTGCATCTATGTCATTTGTAATTCCTTCTACAACCTCTTGAACTTTATTTCCAATATTTGAATTAGAGTTATTAGTTTTATCTACTTCACTTCCCGAATGTTCTTTACATAGCTCTGGTACTGTTGAAAATAAGAAATATTCAGTATATGTATTTGGACATGATGTTGTTGCTCTTTCGCCAGTTTTTGAACATACAGTTACTTGGGCTACAGTACTAGGTTTTTCATATTTTGCACTCTTTAATCCTGTGTGAATTCTAGACATAACATTTGCCCACAAAAGTCCTGCTGGATTTTTTTTGTTATATTCTATTGTTTCATTTTGATCAAATCCATACCATGTAACAGCTGTATAATATGGTGTAAAACCACATAACCATCTATCATAGTTTTCATCTGTTGTACCTGTTTTGGCAGATACATCAACACCTTGAATTTTACAATATACAGCAGTTCCGTTTTGACCTACAACAGGCTGAGTTAAAATTTCTTTAAGTATATATGCCACATCTTTTGAGAAAACTCTATTTCTTTTTTGTTTACTAGTTAATATTTTCTTTCCAGAATTATTTTCTATTTTTGTATAAAATGTAGGTTCTATATAAACTCCATCATTTGCAATTGTACTATATGCTCCAGCCATTTCTAATGGACTAATTCCTTTTTGCAGTCCACCTAATGATAAAACTAATGTATTATCTTCTTTTGTTAAGGTTGTTATTCCCATTTTTTCTAAATATTTTATTGCATTACTAGGTTTTAATTTTTGCATAATTTCAACAAATGGTATATTTTGAGATGATTCTACAGCTCTTCTTACTGTTATTTTTCCAAGCTGGTTACTATAATCTGTTGGATGATATCCGGTCAGCAAAATCTTGTTCAGTGTCATCAAATATAGATGAAGCAGTTATTATTTTTTTATCTATTGCTGGTGCTAATACAGCAATAGGCTTTATTGCCGAACCTGTTTGCCTTATACTTTGTGTTGCTCTATTTAAAGATCTTGCTTTATCTTTTTTGCCAAGACCTCCTGTACAGGCAACAACATTTCCTGTTTTATGGTCAATTATTACCATAGCTGCCTGTGATGAATCTCCATTATTTTTAGATTTTAAGCTATATTTGCTTTTTTCAAACTCTTGTTCTGTTTGACTCTGTATTTTTGAATTTTGAGTACTACTTATAGTTAATCCTGCCATATTTATATAATTTGTTGCAAAAGTATCTGAAATTTTATATTTTTTTGAAATATCTGCTGTAATTTCAGAAATTAATGCATCAGTATGGTAAGAATATACTCCATCACTTTTTGCTTGTATTTGTCCTTTTTTAAATTTAAGTCCGTCATCTACATTTTTTATTGCTTGTTCATAATCTGATTGATTTATTTTTTTTAATTCTAACATTTTTGCAAGTACTGTTTTTGTTCTCTTTTTTATTTTTTCTGAATTGTCTTTTTCATCAAATGGATTATAAGAATTTGGTGAATTGTTAATACCTGCTAAAAATGCACATTCTTCCAAAGACAAGTTATTAGTACTTTTACTAAAATAATACTCAGAAGCGGTTTCTACTCCATACATATTAGGTCCAACATAAATAATATTTAAATATGCCTCTAATATTTCATCTTTACTTAAACATGTTTCTAATTGCCATGCCTTCCACCATTCTTTTATTTTTCTTGTTATACTATCTGTTGAATCTCCTGTTAAATTTTTAACTAATTGTTGTGTAATTGTACTTCCACCATAAGATGATGAACCAAAATGAAATATATATGAAGCAATTGCTGCACTTGTTCTTTTTATATCAACACCATGATGCTTATAAAATCTTTCATCTTCTATTGAAATATATGCATCTTTTAAATTAGAAGGCATATTTTCTAATTTAATTTTACTTATTTTTCTTTCAGCTCCTAAATTTGCAATGGTACTATCTTCTGTATCTTTAACAACAGAATTTTCATTTTTTATCATTTCCTTTGCAATTGTTTTCCATCTATGTGTAGATACTCCTAAAGTTATTCCTCCAATAACTAAAAATATAATAATTATTATAGCTATAAATTTTCTTAATTTTTTGTGTTTATTTTTTACTTTTTTATTTGTATTAAAATCATTTTCTATTTCATCTGATTTTTTATGTAATTTTTCCTTTTTAAATGCTTTTGGTATATAATTTTCACTGTTGTCTTCAGATTTTTTTATTTTTTTATTTTTTTTATTAAACATTTTTACCTTCTTTCTTTATATTACATTTATGTTTACATTATATTCTATCATTTCAAAAATATCAAGGTAATGATTTATTATATATTATTTTTATAGTTGCAAAATAAAAGTTTTTTATTACTTTACTTACTAAAAACATTGAAATATAATTTTTAAATATCAATTCCTCGGCTTATTACAAAATATAAGAAATTCTAACTTATTTTCTGGCACCCTTCCGCTATACGCGAACTCTTTCCAGAAAATTTCGTAAGAATTTCTAAAATTTTTCCATGCACATTCGTCATTGAATTTAAAAATTA
>CAKPHJ010000030.1 GCA_934157205.1 uncultured Clostridia bacterium | reverse complement strand
TTCTTACGAAATTTTCTGGAAAGAGTTCGCGAATAGCGGAAGGGTGCCAGAAAACAAGTTAGAATTTCTTGAATTTTGTAATGAGCCGAGAAATTGATATTTTAAAATTATATTTCAATGTTTTTAAAATAGTAATAAAATTAAATATCATCTTGTAACAAATAATTTTTTTTTGCAAAAAAACTTGTTTTTTTCGGCATTTTATAGGATAATATATATGTATGATTATAAAAGAAAGGACTTTTTTAAATGAAATACATAGATAAATTTTTAAAAAAATTGCATACAGACAGAAACACATTTGCTACATATATATTAACACTTGTAACACTATACTTAGCAGTAGATAGAATAGTAGAAATGCTTCTTATGATATTTACAGGTGTATCTTATTCATACTGGGGACCTATAAGATATGCATTAGCACTTGCATGTCCAGTATTTGCTTTCGCATTTTCTGGTCCGTCTAAATTTGTTAAAAACAAATCTCAAAAAGTAACAGTATTTTTTGTATTTGCAACAGCACTATATATTATAGCTATTTCTATGTTTACACAATGGCTAAATATGGGAGTATGGCTATTATTACTCTCTGTTCCAAATTATGCTGAAATTATTACAGACTTTTCAAATTTAGTTACGCCAGCATTTGTTAGTATATCATTATATTTACCTTTAGTAACTTTTTATCCATTTTTCAAATTTCTTTACTTTAGTGTATATGATAGTAAAGATAGAACACGTTCAATTTGGGATTATGGTGGAATAGATTTATCAAACAAAAAAGAAGGTCATGGACCTTATACATGTGAAGTATATGTTTGTACTGATGATGAAAAAGGAACTAAAATTGTAATGCCTGAAAGTTCTAGATATCAATCATTATTTGTTTGTGGTGGTTCTGGTTCTGGAAAAACTTCTTTAGTTTTTGAACCATTTATGGCAAAAGATATAGAAAGAAAATACTTCTTTAAAGAGGTTTCAAAAGAATTAGGTTATACAGCATTAAAAACAAATATAGCATACTTAAAAAAGCCTTATAATAACGAATTTTTAAATAAAAATTTCAATTTAAATATGATAACACCTGTTGCAGGTAAAGAAGCTGTTTATAATGCTTTTGTTAAAAAAATGATCCTTGGTAAATCAGATGGTGAAACCGTTTACAGAGATTTAGGTTTAACATTAATGTCACCAGACTACGAAGTAATATCACATATGATGGATGTTTGCAAAAACTTTGGAGTTGAATACAATGTAGTAGATCCAAATAATCCTACAAATTCTATTGGTATAAATCCATTTGTTTATGATAACCCAACTAAAATAGCTATTACAATTTCTTCTGCAATAAAATCTATGTATGTTGTACACAATCACGATGCTGAAGAAGCATACAGAGAAGATTTATCAATGCAAGCTATTGAAAATGTTACAATGTTACTAAAAGAGATGTATCCAAGAATGAACGAAGGCAAACTACCTAACTTAGAAGATTTACTAAAAATGTTTTCAAACTTTGAATTAATCGAAAAAATGTGCAGAATAATGGAACATGATGAAGAACTAAAAGAAAAATATAGTATTCAAATTTCATACTTTAAGAAAAATTTTTACAAAGGTTCTGCTGGTGAAGAAAATATGGAAAAATATTTATATCCAGCTATAAGTCAATTAGATAATTTACTTAGAATTCCTGGTTTAAAGCCTATTTTATGTAACAGACATTCAAATATAAATTTTGATGATTTACTTGCTGATGGTAAATTTACATTTGTATGTACAAGACGTGGAGATTTAGGTTCTGCTGGTCACAAGGCTTTTGGCTTATTCTTCTTAATGTCATTGCAAAATGCTGTTTTAAGAAGACCTGGCAATGAAAATAACAGAATCCCCCACTTTTTATACATAGACGAGTTTTCAGATTTTGTATGTAAGGCTACAGATATAATGTTTACAATGTTTAGAAAATATAAAGTTGGAAATACAATTTCATTACAAACATTATCACAATTAAGTCCAGATGGGCAATCAAGTTCTAAATCACTTATACTTGCAAACTGTGCTAGCAAAATCTTCACTGGAAATGGTGATAATGAAGAACTTAAATGGTGGTCTGAAGAATTCGGAAATAAAAGAGAATGGAAATATACTAATAGTATGGATATGAACAAATTAGAATACGATGCTAAATGGGGTAGCGTAAAATGGGATTGGACAAAATACTTCCAAGTTGGAAAACTGCAAAATTTAACAAATACAAAATGTGCATATAAAATTAGAGGTGCAAATGGAAAACCTATGGTTGGACCTGGTAACTTTAGATATATGGAATCAAAATATAAGGAACCTCAAAAAATTAAAACATTTGATTTTGGAAAATATTCTGACAGTGTTACAACTGAAACTGAAGACACTGAAAATGGCAAGAAAAAATTTGATTTAAACAATATAAATTTTATTGACGAAAGAAATGAATTTAATCCAGTTCAAACAGATACTACAGACTCTAAATATTTATTCGACAATGAAGATGCAATTATTGTTAATTTCAAAAAAAATGAAAAAAGAAATTAAAGAGAAAATCTCAAAGGGCTAGCAATATATACCAGTAAAATAGAGTAATAACTAATACTTAGTTACTACTCTATTTTTTTATGTTATAAATTAATTTTATACAAAATAAGAAAACATTAAATAAATCAATATAAATTTATCACTTTACCTTATAATAATTCAATTATTATTCCAGATAGTACTCCTATTATATATAACAACAATACTATTTTTAGATTTTCTTTAATTCCTTTATTTGTTTTAAATAACACAGCTAGTCCTACTCCTGCCCCAACTAATAAACCAGAAATCATTGTTGCTAGTGTTATAACATTTTCTAAATACATTTGTGTAATTATTACAGAAGCTGCACAATTTGGAATTAAGCCAATTACCCCCGCTATTGCTGGGCCTAAAATTGGTCTATTTTGTAAAAAGCTTGCTATTCTTTCTTCTCCAATAAAATATATAGCTATATTTATTATTAGTGATATTATAATAATAAATATAAAAATATTTATTGTGTGTTTTAACGCTGATTTTAAAATTCCATGTTCACAATGACAATGTTCTTTTTCGCATATGTCTACTATTTTTTCTTCTTCAATATTATTTTTTCTTCTAATAAAAAAGTCTATAATACTTCCTGCTATCATACCAACTATTATTTTTATTCCCAAAATTTGAATTATTGTACTCATAGGCACAGATTCAGATATAAATATTGGCAACATTTCATCAGATGTAGACAAATATACCGAAATTAATGTTCCAAGAGTTATAACTCTTGCTGAATACAAATTTGTTGCTGATACTGAAAAACCACATTGTGGAAAAGCTCCTAATAAACTACCAATTATTGGTCCAAATTTTCCAGATTTTTTTATAGCTTCTTTTGTTTTATTTTTAGTTTTATGTTCTATATATTCCATTATTACATATGTAATAAATAAAAAAGGAAGTAGTTTTATACCGTCCATTAATGTATCTTTTATTATTTCTAACATGCTATTTCTCCTTTTTTTATAATATTTATTTTTTAGGCTTGTACATTTTATTTTTTAAAAGTATTTATATTATAAGAAATTTCAAAAGAACTTTCTTATAATATAAATATTTTACCTTCTTCTATAGCTTCCACAAATACAGCCTGAATTTCCATTTGTGTTATTGTTTGGTATTACGTTTATTCTTGCTGAAACACCATTTGTAGTAGCTACACTATTACAAGAGTTATTATTATTTTCACTACTGCTACAACAACTTATGCTATTTTGATTTATTGTATTATTATTTATAAAATTGTTTGAATATCTTTCTATAAATTTGCAAATAAGACATACAATTAATGCTGTTATAAAGCTTATTATTGTATATACAATTGTTGCAACTAAAAAGTTTAAATTATTTATAATAAATGTTACTATTAAAAAAATTGCAAAAATAACACTTGCTACCAACAAAGGATTTTTTAGAATTTTTTGTAATGCTATTGATATTATTATTACTGCTAATGGTAAAGCAAAAAATATAAGTAAAGTATTCATATATGTTTTCTCCTTTTTCTTTTTTACTATATTTTATGCCATTTTTTTTATTTGGTTAACATTTTATCAATTATATTTAACCTCTACTAAATATAATCCTTGTGGTTTTAATGTTTTTCCTGCATTTTCTCTTTTTTTAGATTTAATAATATTTGGTATTTCTTCTGGTGAAATTTTTCCTAGCCCAACATCTACTAAAGTTCCAGCTATTATTCTAACCATATTATATAAAAAGCCATTTCCTGTTAGTTCTATCCAAATTCTTTCGTTTTCTTTTTCAATTATTTCTGCTTTATATATTGTTCTAACACTGCTTTTACTACTTGTTCCACTTGCTTTAAAAGCTTTAAAGTCATGCTGACCTTCAAAATATTTTATTGCTTTTTTCATTTTTTTAATGTCTAATTTTACTGGTATATGTGTTTCTAAATTTCTATATATTGCTGTACCTTGTTTTGTATTGTTTATTATGTATCTATATGTTTTTTGCTTACATGTTAATCTGCTATGAAATTTTTCGTCTACTTCTTCTGCTGTTTTTATAACAATTGATTTTTTTATGTTGCTATTTATTGCTATTGGTATTTTTTCTATTGGAATATTTGAATTTGTTTTAAAATTTGCAACTTGACCAAGTGCATGTACTCCTGCATCTGTTCTTCCTGATGCAATTAAATTTGTTTCTTCCCCTGTTATTTTTTCAATTGCTTTTTCTATTGTGCCTTGTATATTTAATTTATTAGGCTGTTTTTGCCAGCCATTGAATTCTTTTCCATCATATTCTATTGTTAGTTTAATGTTTCTCATTCTTACTCTCCGTTCGCTTTTTACTGCTTATTTTATTTTGTCGGACGTTAATTAAAACTTTTTATAGTTTTTTATTATTTATTATTTTTTTCATGTTTTATTCTTTCTTTTAATTGTTTTATTCTGTTTATTCTTTCCTTTTTTTCTACTGTAAATCTTTTAGTTACTATATTACTTATTAATATCTTTTTTAGTACATCTTCTCTAACATCTGCTATTAAAGTTCCATCTTTTGCAACAGAAATTTTTCCAGTTTCTTCTGAAACTACAACTACTATACTATCTGATTCTTTAGATATTCCAATTGCAGCTCTATGTCTAGTTCCTAATTCTTTTGCAATGTCTTTATCGTCTGAAAGTGGTAAAACACATGCTGCTGCTGCTATTTTATTTCCAGAAATTACAACAGCTCCATCATGTAATGGTGTTTTTGGTTCAAATATATTAACTAATAATTGTGGTGATACTTCTGCATTCATTGGAATTCCTGTTGCTATAATATCTTGTATTTTAATATCTCTTTCTATTACAATTAGTGCTCCTGTTTTTGCTTTTGAAAGTTCTGTAGTTGCAATTACTATTTTATAAATATCTTCTTTTGTTTTAGTTGCAAGGTCTTTATCTATTCCAAAAAATTGTGTTATTTTGTTTGTTCCTAATTGTTCTAATGCTCTTCTAAGCTCTGGCTGGAAAATAACTATTATTGCAATTACTCCTAAATTCATTATTCCTGTTAGTATCCAGTTTACAATTTTCAAATTTAATAACCCACTAAACCATGTTGCAAATATCAAAAGTGCTATTCCTTTAATTAATTGCCATGCTCTAGAACCTTTTACTATTTTAAAAAAACAGTATAGTAAAAAAATTACTATTGTTAAATCTAATATTAATGTAACTAATTCAAATGGGTTTTGTTGTAAAGATTTTATATATGCTACAATATTTTCTGTAAAAAAATTTTCCCAATTCATTCCTAAATTTATTACCATATTTTATTACATTCCTTCCTAATAATATATTGTTACAATAAATTATCCTAATAATGAATAAATAAGTGATATAGCTGTTGCAGAAACCATTAAAATAGCTAAAATTCCTGCCATTATTTTTATAAAAATTTGTCCTTTATCATATTTTCTTTGTTCTTTATTTTTTTGTTTTTCATTTTTTTTCATTTAAAACTCATTCCTTCCTATTATATAAATACAATTTTATTATATCATATGTGTCAATAATATTTTTAAGATATTACTTCTATTATTGCTATATTCTTTTTTATTTTTTCTTTTGATATTTTTATAACTTCTTTTAATTTTTCTGTTGCCTGCTCCATTTTTTTAACATCATTGCTGTGAATATATGCAATAATTTCATCTTTTGCAATTTTATCTCCAACTTTTTTATTTAATATAATACCTGCAGAATAGTCTATGCTATCTTCTTTCTTTTCTCTTCCAGCTCCTAAAAATCCTGCAATTTTCCCAACTTCCTTTGCATCTATTTTGCTTATATATCCATTTTCTTCTGAATATACTGGCATTACAAATTTTGATTTAGCAAATGTATCTGTATTTTCTATGTATGAAATGTCTCCTCCTTGATTTTCGACCAATTCTAAAAATTTCTCATATGCCTTTCCATTTTTTATATTTTCTAGCATTAATTTTTTATTTTTTGCTAAATCATCACCTTTTCCAGCTAATTTTAGCATATAACTTCCTAGTTCTAATACAACTTTAGTAATATCTTCTGGCATTTGGCCTTTTAAAAAATTAACTGCTTCAATAACTTCTAGGTTATTTCCTATTGCATACCCTAATGGTTCGTCCATATTTGTTAATATACATACTGTTTCTCTTTTTACTAGTTTTCCAATTTCTATCATTTCATTTGCTAATTCTTTGGCTTCTTTTGTTGTTTTCATAAATGCTCCGCTTCCAACTGTAACATCTAATACTATTTTTTGTGCACCACTTGCTATTTTTTTACTCATAATACTTGAAGCTATTAAAGAAATACTTTCTACACATGATATACTGTCTCTTAAACTATATATTTTTTTGTCTGCCGGTGCTAAGTCTAAGGTTTGTGTTATCATACTTATTCCAATATTTTTTACATTTTCTATAAATGTATTTATGTCTAAGTCTACTTTATAGCCTGGTATTGATTCTAATTTATCTGCTGTTCCTCCTGTAAAGCCTAGACCTCTTCCAGACATTTTTGCAACAGAAACTCCTAATGAACTGACTATAGGAAGTAATATAATTGAGATTTTATCTCCTACTCCCCCTGTTGAATGTTTATCTACTATTATTTTGTTTAATTTTGATAAATCTAAAACATCTCCAGAATATGCCATTGCTAATGTTAAATTTGTAGTTTCGTCTTTTGTCATTCCATTTAAATATATTGCCATAATAAGTGCTGAAGCTTGATAGTCTGGTATTTTTCCTTCTGTATATTCTTTAACAAAAAAATCAATTTCTTCTTTTGTTAATTCTTTTTTATCTCTCTTTTTTTCTATAATTTCTTGAATATTCATATATTTTCTCCTATTATTATTGTTTATCTTTGAATAGAAATAGTGATTTTTTATTTTGTGTTAACAAAATTTTTAGTAAAACTTTTTCTATGTATTGGACATAGTCCATATTCTTTAATTGCTTGAATGTGTTTTGCAGTTCCATATCCTTTATGATTAATAAAGCCATATTGTGGATATATTTCGTCCCATTCTCTCATTATTCTGTCCCTAGTAACTTTTGCAATTATTGATGCTGCTGAAATATTATAACATTTTGCATCTCCTTTTATTATTGAATCATATGGTATTCCTTTTGTATTAATATGTGTTAAAGCATCAACTAATATTAGATCTGGTTTTATATCTAATCCTTCTACAACTTGAGTTACCCCTTGTTTTGTAGCATTTAATATGTTTATTTCATCTATTACATCATGTCCAATAATTGCTACAGAATAACTTATTGCTTCGTTTAATATAATGTCATATAATTTTTCTCTTTTCTTTTCAGATACTTTTTTAGAATCATTTACGCCTTCTATAAAAGAATCTTTTGGCATTATAACACCAGCAACAACAACTGGTCCTGCTAAAGGCCCCCTACCTGCTTCATCTATTCCACATATGTTGTTAAAACCTTTTTCATATAATTCTTTTTCTATTTCTTTTAATTTTGTGAGTCTTTCTATTTCTTTTTCTTTCAATTTTATCACTTTCTTTCCTATTCATCTATTTGGTTTATATCTGTTAAAGAATATTTTCCATTGTACCCCATATTATTATATATTTCTACAGTAACATTTTTTTCATTAAAGTCTACAAAATAGGCTTCATCTTCGTCTAGTTTAATATGGTTAAGTCCCCAATTTTTAAGAGTTTCTTCAGTAACCCAATATAATGTTTCTTTACTTGATATTCCACTTGGTAATGATGGAATAGTTTTTTGTGTGTCTGTTACTGCCACTAAACCTATTCCTTCATATACTTCTTTTCTAACATTTGCTATTTTTTCTGTGTCAGTTTCGTTTATTCCTATTTTAAAGTTTGCATCTTCAACACATTCTTTTGCTTTTGCTTCTATTAATAACATGTTTGTTCTTAATTCTTCCAATTTTGCTTGTTTTATGCTTTCTTTTCCGTTATATATTGTTATTCCTGCTATTATTAACATTAAAATTATCATTACTGTTAATGCAACAAGTGTTACACCATTTTCTTTTTTGTTCATTATTTCACTTTCCTATCTATAAATATTATTCCACAATATTATACAGTTTTATTATTTTTTTTTCAATATATTTATTACAGTTTTTTCACACAAAATTCACAATTACAGTGTATTATAAAATAAAAGTGACGCAAGTTGCCATTTGTTTTTGCCCGATTTAAGTTTTCGACTAAAAAAAGAAAATCTCAAAAGGCTAACAAAACATTTTGAAGTACGCGTCTTTGTTTTTAATAACACAAACAAATAAAGAATAAATAATATTATTTTAGGAGGAATTTAAAATGAAAGAAAATGAAAACAAAAATCAAGAAGAAAAAAACATTCAAACATTTAAAACTGTGCAAAATCCAAACAACTACAAAAATACTTACTCTGCAGAAAAAAGTACTAAAAAGAAATCTGGTTTTGGTAAAAGCGTTCTATTACCATTTGTTAGTGGTATGGTAGGTTGTGCAGTAGTAGTTGGTACATGCTTTAGCATTCCAACTATAAAAAACAAATTAATTGGTTCTAACTTTAGTAACTATTCTTCTACAGGCTCATCAAATGAAAATTCTGGATATGTTACACAAACATCATTATCCAATTATTCAGACACATCTATATATGCTGCAAATAAAATTCTACCTTCAATTGTTGGTATAAAAGTAGAATATAATGTGAATTCTTTAATAAGCATGTTTGGTAAACAAACTCAACAATCTACTGCAACTGCTAGTGGTTCAGGTATAATAATTAGTGATGATGGCTACATTTTAACAAATAATCATATTGTTGCAAGCTCTTCTTCTGAATCTTACTATTCAGTATCTGAAGCAACAAAAGTTACAGTAACACTATTTAATGACAAAACTGAATATGAAGCAAAAATAATTGGAACAGACGAACAAACCGATCTTGCAGTTATAAAAATAGAAAAAACTGGTCTTACAAAAGCTGAATTTGCAGATTCAGACAGCATAAAAGTTGGTGAATTTGCAATGGCTGTTGGTAATCCATTAGATATGCAAAGTAGTATAACTTGTGGTGTAATAAGTGCCGTTAACAGAGAAATTACAGACTCAGATGGAAAAAAATTCACTTTAATTCAAACAGATGCTGCTATTAACTCTGGAAACAGTGGTGGTGCTTTAGTTAATAGTGAAGGTAAAGTTATAGGTGTTAATACTTTAAAATTATATGGTACAGGTATTGAAGGAATGGGATTCGCAATTCCAATAAACTCTACTAAAGATATAACATCACAATTAATTCAATATAGCAAAGTAAAAAGACCTTACATTGGAATTTCTGGTATGGACTTAAATGAACAAACAGCAAAAGCTAATAATTTACAAGTAGGAATTTATGTTAAATCTATTGAAGACTTTTCTTCTGCTGAAAAAGCTGGTGTAAAAATCGGTGATGTTATTGTAGAAGCTGATGGAACTAAAATTACAACAATGGATGAATTAAATGAAATTAAAAATAAACATCAAATTGGTGATGAAATGAAAATTAAAGTAAACCGTAATGGTCAAGAAAAAGAATTAACATTAACTTTAGGTGAACAACCATAAATTAATAAACTTTTCACTTTTAATTCACACAATGGACAAATTTGGTTGTTAAAATATAAACATAATCAGTAAGGAACACAAAATACTGATTTAAATAAAAAAACATCCCCTTTTATTTTCAAAGAAGGTAACTGTAAAATAAAAATAGTTACCTTCTTTTTTACATTCTTAATATACTAGGAGTTTTCTCATTTCCTAGTATATTAAAATGCTATTATTTCTTTTTATTTATATAACTATTATGTCCATCTCGCTTGTATATGTTTCATTTCCATATGCATATATTACATATAGTGCATTTCCACTTAAATAAAACATTTTTGAATTTTCTATTTTATACATTTCACTTGATGGATTTCTGCTAAAAATATTATATCCAAGAGATTTTAAGTCATTTACCTTTTTTTGTTCATTTTCTATTTCATTTTTTATATTGTTTCCGTGTTTCTTCTATGTCTATATTTTTTATTTTTAATACTTCTTCTAAGCTTATTTCTTTATTGTTTCTTAAATCATAGTTATATGTTTGTATTATTATTCTTTGTGCATTTGAGCCTTCTTTTAGTTTTGCTTTTATTATTATTGAAATAATGTCATATTCTACATTTGCTGTGTATTCAACTGTAAAGTTTTCGTTTTTATTTTCTGCTTTTAATATATTATTTACTTTTGTTATAAATGTGTTTTCAATTTCATTATTGTATTTTTCAATTATTTCGTTATCTATGTTAATATATGGTATATGCACATCTATGTCGTAATTATTTTGTTTGGTTTCTTTTTTTTCTAATGTTGTATATATTATTGGTTTGTCTTTGTCTTTTCTTTTTTCTTCATTTTGCTCACTTACATTTGATATTCCATTATTAAAAATATTGTCAAAATTAGCTTTTAATGTTTCTATTTCGTCTGTTGTCTTCTTTTGATATTCGTTTGATTTTATTCCTAATAACTCTAAATAATCTATTCTTGCATAAAATTGAACATAAAATGCTATTATTATTGATATAATGCAAAATATTATTATTGATGTGTAAATTATTATTTGCCTTTTACTAAACTTCATTTTTTCTGGTAATGTTACATTCATTTTATTCCCTTTCGTTCTTTATTATTTTTATATATTTTGTACTTAATATTAACATATACACGCCATTTTTTCAAGATTTTTGTTGACTATTTCTTTTTTTTGAGTTATGATAATGTAGATATTTTATAAAGAAATGAGGAATTTAAAGTATGTTATGTTCAGAATGTAATAAAAATCCAGCAATACTTTTTTATAAAAAAATAGAAAATGGAAAAGAATCTTTAGAAGGCTATTGTTATGAATGTGCTAAGAAAAAGGGTATAAACCCAACAGAAACATTGTCACAACAAAACAAAATTCTTTCTCATGACAAAGTAAATCTATCTGATATGACTAAAGAATTTGAAACAATTTTTAAAGATTTAGCAGAAAATATAAATTTAGATGACTTAGAAAATATTGAAGGAGCAATAGCTTTTGAAAAACCTTCAGATTCTGTAGATGATCCAGAATCTTCTGGAATTCAAGGTACTGCAATTCCACTTGGTTCTTTGTTCTCAAATATGTTTGGAGCAAAAGATAATCAAGATAAAAATGAACAAGATGAACCTTCTAATTCTAGAAAAAGGATTAAAGTTGAAAAAAAGAAAAATATAAAACAAAATAAAAAGAAAAAATTTCTTGACACTTTTGGAACAAACCTAACTAATAAAGCTAAAAATAACGAGCTTGACATTGTAATAGGTAGAGATAAAGAAATTCAAAGAATTGTACAAATTTTAAATAGACGTTCTAAAAATAATCCTTGCCTAATTGGTGAACCAGGTGTTGGTAAAACTGCAATTGCTCAAGGGCTTGCAATTAAAATTGCTAATCAAAATGTACCAGCAAAATTATTAAATAAGGAAGTTTATTTATTAGACATGACTGCCGTTATAGCTGGAACTCAGTTTAGAGGTCAATTTGAATCCAGAATGAAAGGCATTATAGATGAATGTAAAGAATATGGCAATATAATTTTAGTTATAGACGAAATTCACAATATTATTGGTGCAGGAGATGGTGAACATTCAATGAATGCTGCCAACATATTAAAACCTGCTCTTTCAAATGGTGAAATTCAATTAATTGGAACTACAACATTAAAAGAATATAGAAAATACATTGAAAAAGACTCTGCTCTTGAAAGAAGATTTCAACAAGTTTTAGTAGAAGAACCTTCTATTGATGATTCTATTAATATACTTGATGGAATAAAAAAATATTATGAAGAATATCATAAAGTTAAAATATCTTCAGACGTTATTAAGCAAGCTGTTATTATGTCTGAAAAATATATTCATGACAGATTTTTACCAGACAAAGCTATTGATATTTTAGATGAAGCTTGTTCTAGAATAAATTTAGAAAATAAAGAACTTTACAAACTTGAAATGCTAAAACAAGAATTATCACAAGTTCAAGCAGAAAAAGAAGAAGTTATTGCTGCAGATTCTACAGAAGACTATCAAAAAGCTGCTGATTTAAAAACACGTGAATGTCAACTTATTGAAGAAATTGATAAACTTAACAAAAAAATGAAACCAAAGCAATTAACAATTCAAGATATTGCAGCTGTTATAGAAAATTGGACTAAAATTCCTGTTAAAAAAATAACAGAAGCAGAAACTCAAAAGCTTCTTAACCTAGAAACAAACCTACATAAAAGAATTGTAGGTCAAGATGAAGCTGTAAGTAGTGTTGCAAGAGCAATTAGAAGAAATCGTGCAGGTTTACAAAGTACAAAAAGACCACCTTCATTTATTTTTGTTGGTCCTACAGGTGTTGGTAAAACTGAACTTGCTAAGTCTTTAGCATATGAAATGTTTGGAAATGAAGATTCCATAATTAGAGTAGATATGTCTGAATACATGGAAAGTCATTCAACATCAAAATTAATAGGTGCACCCCCTGGCTATGTTGGTTATGATGATGCTGGACAACTTACTGACAAAGTAAAAAGAAAACCATATTCAATAATATTATTAGATGAAATTGAAAAAGCTCACCCTGATGTATTTAATATTTTATTACAAGTATTAGATGATGGAAAACTTACGGACAGCCAAGGAAATATTGTTAACTTCTCTAATACCATTATAATAATGACATCAAATGCTGGGTCAAATTTAAACAACAATTCTATAGGTTTTGGTGGACAAACTATTAATAAAAGTAAAGTTTTAGATAGTTTAAAAGAAACATTTAGACCCGAATTTTTAAACAGAATTGATGAAATTGTTTCATTTAACCCTCTTACTAAAGAGCAATTATTAAAAATTGTAGATTTAATGTTAAATGATACGCTAAAATCTTTAAATGATAAAGACATAAAAATGAATATTTCAGATTCAGCAAAAAACTTTATATTAGAAAAAGGCACAAATATGAAATTTGGTGCAAGACCACTAAGAAGAGCTATTCAAAGATATGTAGAAGATGAACTTTCTGAAATGATTTTAAAAAGTGAACTTATTGATGGTCAAACAGTTTTTATTGACTATCAAAATGAAGATAAAGAAATTACATCAAATACAAAACTAAAATTTGAAGTAAAATAGGAGAAATTTATGTTTAAACATTTACCAAACGCTTTAACTATTATTAGATTTTTATTAATACCATTTATTGTGGCTTATATATTTACAGGAAATTATATTCTTGCTTTTATATTTTTCACAATATCTGGTATCACAGATATTTTAGATGGATTTATTGCACGAAAATTTAATTTTATATCAAATTTTGGAAAATTAATGGATCCACTTGCAGATAAATTAACACAAATTTGTACACTTACTTCTTTAGTAATAAATCATATAATTCCTATATGGATTTTAATTATTGTATTACTAAAAGAATTTATTATGATTTGTGGTGCTTCTTTCCTTTATGGAAAAGATGTTGTAGTTTATAGTAAATGGTATGGTAAACTTGCAACTGTGCTTTTTTATATAGCTATTGTTGTTTCTCTTTTACTTAAACAGTTTGAAATATCTGGCTTTTTACAACATTTAGATCTTTACTTATATTATTTTGCTTTAATTACAACTATTTTTGCTTTAATTATGTATATAAAAGACTTATACAAAAAAGGATTTATAGATAAACAAGATTTAAAAAAAGATGTAACAGTTGATGATTCAAAACATTAAAAAATTATATAGTAATGGATTAAAAATACTATATAAAAAACATTGAAAATATAATTTTAAAATTTAATGACGAATGTGTATGGAAAAAATTTAGAAATTCTTACGAAATTTTCTGGAAAGAGTTCGCGAATAGCGGAAGGGTGCCAGAAAATAAGTTAGAATTTCT
>CAKPHJ010000029.1 GCA_934157205.1 uncultured Clostridia bacterium | reverse complement strand
TCTGCCATTATTCCTTCCGATAAAAGAGTATCTGTTTTTCCATATACCCATAATCTATCAGAAAAAATTGTAAGAGTTTTGTTTTATATTAGATTTTCTGGATTTAAGCATTCTAATTCAGGCAATACAAATAATCCATCTTTTCTTATTAAAATATCATCAAAATATATTTCTCCTCCACCATATTCTGGTCTTTGAATATTTACTATATCCCAATGAATACTTGATCTATTTCCATTATCACTTTCTTCTAAGCTATTACCTGGTGTAAAATGAAAACTTCCTTTTATTTTTTCATCAAACAGTGTATCTCCAATTGGTTGTTCAATATAAGGATTTAATCCAAATGCAAATTCACCAATGTATCTTGCTCCTTCATCTGTATTAAGAATTTCATTTAATTCCTTTGTTTTATTAGATGTTGCTTTTATTATTTTTCCATTTTCAAACTCGAATTTTATATTACTAAATGTAATTCCATTGTAAGTTGTTTCTGTGTTGTATGTTATGTAACCATTTACACTTTCTTTTACTGGTGCAGATGCAACTTCTCCATCAGGAATATTAAATGTACCAGTATATTTTTCTGCTTTAATTCCTTTAATACTAAAAGTTAAATCTGTTCCATTTCCTAAAATATGGACTTTATCTGTTTTATTCATTAAATCTTTTAATGAATCCATTGCCTTAGACATTTTTTTATAATCCAAATTACATACATTAAAGAAAAGTTCTTCGAATTTATCTCTACTCATTTTAGCTGTTTGTGCCATTGCATTATTTGGATACCTTAAAATACACCATTTAGTGTTTTTTACTCTTTCTTCAAAATGAACAGGCAATGTATAATACTTGTTATATATTTCCATAACATTTTTCGGTATTCCATTTAATTCAGATATATTTGACGTTGCCCTTATTCCAATATATGCATCCATTTTTTTCATTCTTTCACTATCAATTTGTCCATATAATTTTATTTGTTCTTCTGTCGCATTTTCAAGCATAACTCTTAAAATTTCATAATTAATAATATTAAATTGAGGTTTTGCTCCTAATTCTTCAGCTCTTTTAATTAGTTCCTTTGCTAGTGGAATAGCTTCTTCTCCTAATATTTCAATTAAAATATTATCACCTTTTTTTACATCTACTGAATATGTAAGTAAATTATTGGCTAATTTTTCATATCTTAAATCTTTCATTTTATGTTCGTCTCCTTCCCTTCTATTTTTATATATTATCAGTTTAATAATTTTAAAATTTTTTTTATATAGTTTCCTCAAAATATTTATATTTCAAATTTAACAACTTCACAATTTTCTAATCCTTTAACTTTTTCTCTATCAACTAGATTTTCCAAAGGATATTTCATAAAATAACATTTCATAGGAATTGAAACACTTCCATGTGTTACTATTAAAACATTTTTATTGTTATATTTTTCAGTTATTTCATCTAAACATTTATATATTCTAGTACATAAATTTTGCATAGTTTCCATATTAAAAATATCTACATCTTTTATATAATTACACACATAATCAATTTCAGGATATTGTGCTTTCTTTTCTTTTAATTTAAACTTATTAATTCCTTCTAAATCTCCATAATCTCTTTCAATTAGCCTATCATCTTCAATAATTTCAACATTAAGTTGTTTATTAATTATTTCTGCTGTTTCTCTTGCTCTTTTTAATGGTGATGTAATTATAATATTTATTTTTTCATTTTTAATTTTTTCGCCTGTTGTTGAAGCTTGTTTTTTACCTACTTCGTTTAGTTCTATATCTTGCCTTCCTTGTATTTTTCCAAGTGCATTCCATTCAGTTTGTCCGTGTCTTGTTATAAAAACTTTCATATTATTTATTTTCCTTCCTAATAATTAAGTTGTTTGCTTTATTTTATATCATATATATTAACAATTCAATGATTATCTTTATATTTTTGCTTAGATTTTGCATTTACTGAATGCAAGATGTTTGGAAAATTTTTATAAAAATCTTCTTAATACCAATCTATCTGTTTCTATTATTGGACTTAGTATTATTTTATTACTCTCCTTTATTTTAATTATTTTTAATCTCTAACAATCTTTTTTTCAATGTTTGAACTGAATTTTTTGTTAATTCTATGTCTATGTATTTTTCTTCTTTTCTTCTTTGGCAAAAATCTTCTAATTCTTTAATTGCAATATCAACATTAGTTTTATTTACTTTATCTTCACAAACTTTTAATGCTGTATTTATATACCCGCATATAGCACAAGCTGTCATTGCTTTAAAGTACGAAACTTTAGATAATTTAGAATTTAAATATAATTCAGTTGCAAAATCGTCATCTATTTTCTTTGGATTTGTTAATATTATTTTTTCTGCTATATATATTCCATTTTCGCTAACTGTTTTATATATTTTTTCATTTTCTGGAATAATAACCTCGCATAATGTATCTCCTCTGATTAACCATCTAAATATATAATCAAATGTTGAAATGCAAAATCCTCCTAGATCTTTTGGTTCTTCTGCATTAAAATTTATCTTTTTTTCAGCAATTACCTCTTCATCAATAGGAAATCTTCTTCCATCTGAATACTCTTTAATTGTTTGAATTACTCTATAAAATTTAATACTTTTATCAGCTTCACATTCAACAAACTTTCCTAACATATCTTTTCTCCAATCTTCTCTTAATTTTAACTATGTACAATTATTCTTTATCTTTTTAGAGTTATTATATCAAAAAAAATTACTTTTTTACAACAAAATCTCGTTTATTTAAAAATTTTTTATGTTGTTGTGTCAACAAATTTTAACTATATTGACAAAATATATTTCTTATTATATTCTTTACGCGAAGAGGTGATATTTTGAGTAATATAAGAGTAGGTTGCTCTGTTCTGATAAAATCAAATAATAAATTATTATTAGGAATTAGGAATAAAGAACCCAATAAAGGAATGATAATCACACCTGGAGGTGGCATTGAATTATTTGAAAAAATGGAAGATACTGTAAAAAGAGAAATAATGGAAGAGACAGGTTTAGAAATCACAAATATTAAACAATTGAAAACTTATGAAATTATTAATAAACCTGATGAACATAGAATTATTATTTACTGGTCAGCAGATTATGATAAAAATTCAGCTATAACAGGATTTTTTACAAATTCTAATTTATTCATTAAATATTGATTTTCATTTACTTTTTTCATTTCATCTATAACTGGCTCTTTGACTTGAGATTTCAATAATCTATAATAATACTGTGATGAAATATTTCTTTGTAATGTTCTTACACTCCATGTTTGTCCTAATGCTTCATTTTCATACCATTCTCTTGCTTCTTTATCAAATACTTGTAATAATGTTCTATAATGACTCCAAGAAAGCAATCTATTAGATTTTGAACACGCTGTGTTCAAAATGTTTGGAAAAGTTTTGTAAAAATTCAAAAAATAATATAAATTACTTGAATCAAAGCCTTTTCCATATTCATCAGCTAGTTCTTTTGATATTTTCTTTATTATTTCCTTACCATAATTCGCTCTATCTTTTCCTTTTAATTCTTCTTCTGCAATTCTATATCCAATTAACCAATTTCTTTCTACTAACGCAAGATTAACAGACTGAAAAGCATAATCTCTTGCTGAATCTATAATTGAACATATGTCATTTAAAACATTATCTGTCTTAGAATATTTAATAATTGAAGCATTATTTTTATCTATTTTTTCTAAATTCATTATTTTATATCTCCGTTTCTACAAATTATATTTATCTGTCTTATCTTTCAGTCGTATATTATAGTATTATTACGAGTAATAGTAAAACTATTTATTTTTTTCTTCTACTATATGATTATTACAGTTATTTACAATTGATAAAATTTTACTGGGATGAATATTATATTCTTCTAACTCACTAACTTTTACCCATTTAAAATTAATCCAATCTGATTCTTTACTTTTAAAAGATTTTTCTTTGATATCGCCATTATATTTGCATTTGTATGTTATAGTTATTTCTTGAATAAAATTATCTTTTTCAGAAATTAATTCTTCACTTACTCCTGCAAATTTAAATTCTAAATTTTCATATCCTAATTCCTCATAAATTTCTTTTTTAATTGCATTTACACTATTTTCTTGTTCTTTTACTTTTCCTCCTGGTAACATATAGAAACCCATATCATCTCCGTAAAATAAAAGCATTTTCGTTTCATCTTCATTATAAATAATTGCCGATACTCTATATGCAAAATTAAAATTTTCATTTTTGTATTTTATATCATTCATATCTTTTACCTACTTTATTTAAGAATTCTTGTTTTTTCAACTTTTAATTTCATTTCTTCACTCTGTATCTGTTCATTTACTTTATCTTTTTCAGTAGTAGCTATTTTAATAGTTGTTTTTCCTATATCTTGTTCTGAAAAATGATTTTTTTGTTTTGCAATTTCAGCAATAAAGCCTTCAAAATCATGTATTTTAGATATATCTATATTAGCTTTTTCCGCCCATTCTGTTACTACTTCAATGTTTTCTGGAGTAGTTATAATTGAATATAATCTTTCAGGTTTTTCTCTAAAAGAAACATTTCCAATAAGCATACTGGTTTCACTTGTTTTTATTTCATTCTCATCTTGAGGCAATATAACAAATATACAACCTGCTGGAAGATTATAATTTCCTGTTAGGCCAGCATATCCCTGTACAGTTGTTTCTATTGTATTTTTTGTAGTAACAGAAACTTGATCTGATACATCATAACTAGTTGATGAACCAACTCTATCAACCGAAGATGAAATTTCTCCATCCTCAATTATATTCTTTGCTGAATAAATTGGACATCCATGAAAACATAAATGCAAATCATCTGGAACTACAGCCTTTATTTGTTTAGAAAATTCATTATATTGTTTTAATCTGTATTCCATATCATCTTGACTTGATTGTCTTAAGAATTCCAGTTGACTCTCTATTAACCCTAATGCATATTCTCTCAATTGAATTGTTTTTTTAGCAACTTCCAATCTCAATTCTTTCTTATCAATTGTATCATCTATTTCTATTTTTCTATATTTTTCTTTTGCCTTTTCAACTCGTTGCAAGGCACTTTCTCTATTTCTTATTAAAATATCTTTTTTTTATTAAATTCTTCTATATTTTCCATAACATCACCTATTTTATTCTTGTTGTTTTGCATTTTGTAATTCACTTAATGCTCTCTCATCCATTTGTATTTTACTTTTACTCGTATCTTTTTGTGTTGTTGAAACATTAACTGTTGCTTTTCCTATTTCTTGTTCTGAAAATAAAGCCACCCTTTGATTATATTGTTGAATTATATCTTCAACTTCTGAGCTATTATTATGCACTTCTCTTAATGTTTCTATTATACTATTAATTTTATCTTGACTTAATTCAAAACCTGATTCTTTTGTTCCCCTATATATTAAATCTAAAACCTGTTTAGGATTGTATAATTTTTCTTTTGTTTCTCTTGAAAATTCATGTTCTCCAAATATTTCACTGGCATTTGGTAATCCCATTATTAACATATCTTTTTCGGTAACTGTTGTCTTCAATACATTTCCCTCATGTTCTTTAAATTGTTTTCTACCATCAGTTAACACCGTCTTTATAGTTTCAATTGCAGATTGTCCTGGAATAATTGCATCTTCAATGTTAGCTTTGCCGATTACACTTTTAGGAATCAATGATACACACATTCTTTCAGTTCCTAATAACTTCCAGTTCTTTTCAAACATTTCCATTACTTTTTGTATTTCTTCTTCATTTAATTCTGCATTGTTACATAAATCCATTACATTTTGTTTACAAATATCATAATTTCTTAAATAATAAGGTGACTCATCAATTTTACTTGAATTTCTATTATGATTTGCTGATGTAAACCATTTAAACCATTCAGGAGCTGATAATCCATGCCAATACATCTGTCTAGGATTATTCTCTACATACATTCCTCCTCCTGAATAATGTGAGTATGCTCCAACAGGTGCAACAACATTTTTTCTTCAAAAATATGTGCAATTTCCATTATCTCTTTGTTATCCCAAATTCTTTCACTAGATGAAAATCCATGAGTTCTTATTGATTGTTCAGCTTCTCCTGGAAAGCTATGCATAACGTATCCATTTTCTACATAGTTTTTCAAAAAATATTCTTGTATTTGTATTTCATCTTCTCTTGAAATACTTCCCTGCGATAAATCAATATTTAATCTTTGTGCTATGCTTTTTCCTAATTCTCTGGCTCTTATATCTTGCATTAAATCTTCTGAACCCTTACACTCAAAATAAGCATTAGACATTCTTTCCAAATATGCTTTTAAAGAATCTGGATCAATTTCTTCTCCATCATTATGAACAAAACAATATGTATAAACTTCTCCTATTAAATTACTAGCTCTCGTTACTGGAGCAACTTCTCCTTTTCCAGCAGTTGCAATAATTTCTTTTATTTTTTCATCATCTAATAATTTTTCTATTTTCCTATCAATAGTTTCTTCCATACATAATTCCTTTAAAATACATTAAATATTCTTTTGAAAAAATTTATAATCTTTTCATAAAATTTTTCTTTTTTTACTTCTATTGGCAAATTAGAATTTTCAATAGTATCCTTTTCTGTATTTCCTATAACACTTTCAATATTTTTCTTTTTAAATAAATCATCAGGATTATACTTTTGTGCTTTTTCTTCATCAAGTTTTTGCCTATCATATTTTTCCTTTGCTTCTATTCTTTCTTTTTGATATGGAGTTGCCCAATAATCTCTAAAAATATTAGCAAATATTGCCTTTGTTTCTTCTAATAAATCCTGTTCTTCAAAACTTTTATTTATATCAACTTTAAAATCATATTCATTATCCATTTTTGCTTTAAATGTATCAATCATTGTTTGTGGTATCTTATCTACGCTCTCTTTTGGTACAAACTTTAATATTTCCATTACTTCTTTATATGCCTTTGAATAGTTATCTTCCATCTTTTGTTCCTCCAATAAATTCGATATAATAATACAACATAGTTATATCATAAAACCAAAAAATATACAACAATGTAACTAACTTTCAATATATAACTATTTAAATTTAAAATCTTTTAGAGAGCTAATTATATCAACTAACTCTCTAATCATATAACAAAAACTTACTATATTATTTATATTGAAATTTTATATTCTATAATTTCATCAATCACATCTAAATTTATAGTACTTTCATAAGAATCTGTTACATTTTTTCTTGTTTCATCTGTGCTTGAAATATAATAATTCTCTGTTGTTTCAATATCTTTATGTCCTAACACATCTGCAACATCTCGTATTTCTACTCCATTTCTCAAAATTGTAGTTGCATAACTTCCTCTTAAATCGTAAAATCTACAATTTTCTATTCCAAGCTCATCATGAATTATTTTATATGGATATTTTATAATATCTGTACCTCAATATTTTCCATTATCTCTTGTAAAAATCATATTTGCAGGTTTTATTGATAATATATTTGATTGATTTTCTACTATTTGATATTCTAAAACTTTACCATACTGATTTTTCACTTCTTCTAAATGGTAGTACTTATAATCTTTACCATATAAAAGTCTTAATTCCATTTGTCTATTCTTAAAATTTACTAAAGCTTTCATAAGTGTTGGACTAATATGAATTTGTCTTTCTCCACTTTTAGTTTTTGTTGTTCCAATATACCATCTACCATTTTCATTCTTTTTCTTATCAAAAACAGAATGTCTAACATTTATAACTTTATTTTCAAAATCAATATCTTCCCAAGTTAATGCACATAGTTCTCCTGGTCTCATTCCTGTAAAACAACTTGTGATAAATGCACAAGTAAATACATCATCATTTTTAAATCTAGTTAAAATTTTGTCTATTTCATCTTGTGTATATAGATGTTTCTTAAAATCGTTATTATTCTCTATTTTTGGTAACCTTAATGTTAAACTCGGATTATATCTTATAAATCCATAAACATCTGTTGCTTCTCTAAAAGTACCTTTCATTACTTTTAATATATTTTTAAAATAACTTCTAGAAAAAGAATATTTACTACATAATTCAGTCAAGAAACTATGCAAAATTCTACTTGTTATTGCACTTAATCTATATAATCCAAGAGAAGGCTTTAAATATTTCTCAATAATATTTTTATATAATTGTATGATACTTTAGATTTATTTTACAATGATTATCTAACCAATAATCTAGAAAATCTGAATAACTCATTTCATTAGATACTACTTTTCTCCCAGTATTTAAATATTCATTATATGCAATTGTTCCTTGTTTTAGTGCTTCTGCTTTTGTTTTAAAGCCTGATTTCGTGATTCTTTTTCTTTTACCCTCAATTTTAGCAACATCAAAATTGTACTCATAAACATTTCCTCTCTTTCTTACATTTACCATTTTATTTTTACCTCCAATCTGCAAATAACGATTAAACGAAAAAAAGACTGGCATCTTTTACAATGTCAGTCAATATTAAACTTTTTAATATTTTATTTTTGTCGCCAAGTCTCAAATATATTGATAAATAAGCACTTTTAAGAAATTTTGGCGACAGATTTTATTTGTTTGGCGACAAATTGGCGACAAATACTTAAATTTATCATTTATTGCAATTCATCGAACTCCTTGCAATCCTTGCTATTACTGATTTCTTCCACAGCAGTTTTTATACTTTTTCCCACTTCCACATGGACTGTTCCCCTCAGTATATATAGTACATATAGTATTATTTATATTTCAAGTCTTTTTCAGACAAGTAACTTTTGGTATATATAGTATTTATTTTATTATCAGTATTTATTCCCTGTGAACATTTTGTGAACATTGTTCGCAATATTTCATCTTACTTATGTACAAATTATAATCTAAATATTTTAATATTTCAATAGTTTTTGTAAAAAATACATTAATTCATAAATTTTATAACTAATTATATAGCACTGAATACTTCCTTAAATTTTCTATAATTTCTTTTAATTCTTTTGAAAAATGTTTTAATTCATCTTTTGTATTGTATTTTCCTAATGAGATTCTTATCGAACTATGAGCTTCAGTATCAGATAATCCTATCGCTTTTAAAACGTGTGAAGATTCTATACTACCAGTTGTACAAGCACTCCCTGTTGATATAAATATTCCTCTCTTATCTAATTCAGTAAGTATATTATCCGCTTCTACACCGTTAACAGAAATATTAATATTTCCTTGTAACCTTTTTTCTATATCTCCGTTTATTCTAATATCCGGTATATTGTTCTTTATTTCATTTATTAGATATGTTCTTAAATTATATAGATATTTATTCTTATCTTCAAAATTATTATATGCTAATGTTATTGCCTTTCCTAGTCCAACAATTCCTGCAACATTCTCAGTTCCTGCTCTTTTGTTTCTTTCTTGATGTCCACCATTTAAATATTTTCTAAAATTAATTCCATTCCTTACATATAATGCTCCTATGCCTTTTGGTCCATAGAATTTATGTGCTGATAATGAAAGCAAATCTATTCCTAATTCTTTAACATCTATTTTTATATTTCCAATTGCTTGAACACTATCTGTATGAAATAAAATATTATACTGCTTAGCTATCCTTCCTATATTTTTTATTGGTTCAATTGTTCCTATTTCATTATTTGCAAACATAATAGATATTAGTATTGTATCTTCTCGTATTGAAGTTTCTAGCTGTTTTAGATCAACAATTCCATTTTTATCCACATTTATATAAGTAATTTCAAATCCATGCCTTTCAAGTTCTTTGCAAGTATCCAATACTGCTGGGTGTTCTATTTTACTAGTGATAATATGTCTTCCTTTATCTTGGTTTGCAAAAGCTACACCCTTTAATGCCATATTATCTGATTCGCTACCTCCACTTGTAAAATATATTTCTTCAGTATTAGCATTTAATACTTTTGCAACTTGTTTTCTTGCATCTTCTATAATAGCTTTATTTTCTCTTCCAATTCTATATGCCGATGATGGATTACCATAATTTTCTTGTAGATATGGTAACATTTCTTTTAATACTTCTTTATCTAATTTAGTGGTTGCACTATTATCCAAATATATATCCATTTTTATTTCCTTCTTTCAATAAAATTATAACATATTATTTTATTTTTTTAAATAAATTGACAAAAATTAAAATCTATTATATCCTTTTATCAGGAGGTAATTACTATGAACAATATAAGAGTTGGCTGTTCGGCTTTAATAAAGCATGATGATAAATTACTATTAGGTATCAGAGATAAAGAACCTAATAGAGGTATGCTGATAACACCTGGTGGAGGTGTTGAATTGTTTGAAAACATGAAAGATACTGTTAAAAGAGAAATAATGGAAGAAACTGGTTTAGAAATATGCAACATTCATCAGCTAAAAACTTATGAAATTATTGATTCACCTAATGAACATCGTATAATAATATATTGGTCAGCTGACTACAAAGGAAATTCAATTAATTCTGCTTCTGATCTAAAAAATGCAAAATTTTATACTAAATACGAAATACAACAATTAGAAAAATCTGGTAAATTAAGCAATATTACTAAACAAGTTCTCTCTGATAACGGATGGCTATAACTATAAAAGATATAGAATTATCTATCTAATTCTATATCTTTTGTTAATGATCTTTCTATATTCCATACTTCAAATACACAAAATTTATCCTCATATATATTCATCATAATTCCATATGGTTTATTATTATTTCTAATACCACTATATATAATTTTATCTATGCATTCTTGATATAATTTTTCAAACAATCTATAACTCAATTTTGGTGTTTGCATTGGAATAGATTTTACAATTTCTATACTATCTTTCTCTTTCAAATTTTTTGTTAATTCTTTTATTCTATTTTCTCTAGAAATTTTGTATTGTTCATCTGATATTTGAAATGAGTTTCCTTTTATCATCTTCGAATCTTTATAATTATGTATTGGCTTTTCATAAATATTATCCCATGGAATTTCCATAGCTGTATGAATTGTTTTTCCTCTAGTAATATCTCCCACATCAAATCCAGGTCCAACATAATCAATTAATATTTTGTCTCCTTTTTCAAAAACAACCATAATTGCTCCATTGGTTTTATATCTTGGAGTATAGTGACCTGTAAGCATAGTAGACGGATGCTTTGACATAAGAATTACTCCTTCTTGAGTACATTCTTTTACCTCTCTTAGATAATCATTAATATCATCTAATCTAACATCTCTTCCTCTAATTAATTTATATCCTTGTCCTATTGGAGCATCTGTTCTACATAACAATGGTTCTTCTCCAAATATTTGCATAATATTAGGATTTGCTATATCTATATAATCACTTAAAATATATACATCACCAAAAGATGGAAGTCCTAAACTATTACAAATATCCCAACCTTTTAATTTTCCGTATTTAGTTATTTCATTTTTATCTATCGCTTTTTTCAAAGCTTCCATTTTCTCTTTTATCTCCTAACTCTCTTCTTTTAAAATCTACTATCCAACCCTCTAAATTTTTCATATTAACCACTGAATATTTATTTTTTTTCTTTATCAACATTAAATTACCTACTACTGCCTTTATATCTCCATCTACATTTTCAGGTTTTGGTACTCTATCATATTCTTTACGCTCTGGTTCATCCATTCCTCCAAATAAATTTAGCTGCCTACTTTCTTCAAGTAGATTACTTCTTACTTTATCTGATATATTAGTAAAGTTGTTATATTCAGGTTTAATTAAATATTCTCTGCATTGTTCACTTATTTTTTCCAAAATAGTTTGATATTCATCCATAAGCATTTGTTCTATTTCTTCTTGAGTCTTGTCTATAACAAAATTGTTTATTTTATATGATGCATTAACTCTTGTTGTAACTCCTAATCTTGAAACTTCACTTTCTATTCTTCTGGCTAATCTTCCATTTGGAACTTTTGCTAAAAATATTGAATATAATGCTCCTTGTTCTAAAAGTCTCTCATATCTTCTGTAACTTGCAGCTGTACCCACTTTTAACTTATCATTTGCAAAATAAGCCAAATACACATGATGTTCTTCATCGCAAAATTTCTTTGCTTTTTTGCTATTTGTTCTGCAATTATCTCCTGTACATCCTAAACATAAATCAAATCCAGAGTTATTTTGACATTCTATGCATTGTGAAAAATTGCTACCGGCTTAAATCAATATAATTTTTACAAGGGACTATTTTTTTGGTTTCTAAATCGTAATATCCTCTACACCTTTTTTCTCCTGTTTTTTGTATATTAATACTACCTTCGCATTCTTCATATTCTATTTTTTTTGTAACATTATCATAAAATAACATTTTAGGACTATTTTCTGTCCATTTTATTCCTAGGAATTGTTTTACTCCCATATAGATGTTCCTTTCAATTTATCAAAATATGGCTTCAATTTTTTTACAATATCTATCATCCAGTCTTTTCTAATATTTTCATTCCATAATGCTCTATCAATAGCATTTATATCCTTCGCTATTAACTTTCTAATAAATTGCGACTCTACAATTGGTGCATCTGCTATAAACATTTCATTTTCTTGATTTTCATAATATAAATATGGTATGTTTTTTTCTTTTTGTTCTGTTATTTCAGTATAATCATTAATTCTTCGTAACTCATACCCATATTTTGAAAACTTATCTTTTACATCAGTATCTACTGCAACAATATGCAAATGTGCATGGTCTGAACAACTTCCTCCTTTTAATGAGCATGATAATGCTCCATGCTCGTAAAATACACACCTACCATATGTTTCATTAAATACTTTTTGTAACTCACATTTAGTTATTTTTAATTCTTCAATTTGTTCTTTGGGTAATTGCGATATCGATAAATAATGTTCTTTTGGAACAATTAATAAATATCCTGGCACTAATGGTCCAACCATAGGCATAATTACAAATTTTTTTGTAGTTGCTACAATTCTACTTTCTAGTCCAGCACTTTCAAATTCCTCTTTCAAATAAATATCAAAAAAATTATTTTCTTTCTTATTATTCATTTCGCTACAAAATGAGCATTCCATATTTATTACCTCTCTTCTTCTATTTGTTTTTCATATTCTTTATTATTAATCGATTTAACACATTTTTCAACCATTGCATACCCAATATTCATATTTTTAAAATCTTGTTCACTTCCCCACCAATGATTATTATTATCATATATTGTATAATCTGTCCAGTCTAGTTTGTTTAATTTGCCCTCATTAAATACTGGAGAACCAGGTAATGGTACAAATCTATATAAACTTATTCTATGAATATATTCTCTTAAACTATTTAAATATTGAACTGTTTGCATGCTTGTCTCTATATTTTCTCCTGGATATCCGTGCATTATATATAATTTTACAGGTATCCCATTTTCGTGTAATTTTTTTATTACACCTTTGGCTTTTTCTAAGTTAATACCTTTATTCATATTATCAACCATTTGTTGTGAGCCACTTTCTATTCCTAGTCTTATTTCCTGACAATTACTTTCTTTTAATGCTTGTATTATTTGATCATTTACCGTATCAACTCTAGAATTGCATTCCCATTCTAATCCATATTTTTTAAAAATATGAGCTATCCCTACAGCATGCTTTGTATTTAAAGTAAAAGTTTCGTCTAATAAAGTTATACCATCACATTTTGGATATCTCTCTAAGAGATATTTAACTTCATTTTCAAAATCTTCTAAACTTCTAAATTTTACCTTTTCTCTGTTTTGAATAGCACAAAATTTACAACCAAACACACATCCTCTTGATGAAATCATACTAATTGAATTTTTGCTTTTTCCTCCCACTCGGTTCTTCATGTATATTTTATCATCTGGTATTAAATGCCTTGCTGGAAATGGTAACTCCTCAATATTTACCCTTTCTCCTTTTATTATTCCTCTATCTTTACATCCTTCCTTTATCCACTTTGAAACAGTTTCTTCTCCTTCTCCAGTAAAAACTACATCCAAATTCATTTCATCTAAAACCTTTTGTGGAAAAATTGTTGCCTGTGTGTTTCCTGCTATATGAAATTTAGCCTTATCTTTTAATTTTTCACAAAGTTTCAAATAAGTTGGATATGATGCTGTAGATGAAATTGAATAAGCATATACATATGCATTTGGAATACTTTCAATATTTGTATTCTCATCAAAATATTTTACTTGTACTTCACACCCTATTTTTTCTAGAGCAGAACATAAATACAACATTCCTAATGGTGGAAATTCTACTCTTTGTTTATCTTTAATTTTATCGTCATAGTAATAATAAAAAAATATAACTTTCATAATATCTTTCTCCTCAAATAATAAATTTTATTTGTGTTATTTATCATTACTTCGACACTATTTTATCATATTTTCTAGTAAATTGCAAATATTTCCAGTTTTTACGTTAACTTTATTACATTGTAGATAACAAATTCATCATCTCAAATTACAATTTATAATATCATTTATTACATCAGATTTCATAATTTCTTCTAACATATCATTTGCTTCTTTTCTTGTTTCATCTGAGCTTGATATATAATAATTTTCAGTTGTTTCTATTCTACTATGACCTAAAATATCTGCAACATCTCTAATTTCTGCTCCATTTCGTAGAATCTTAGTTGCATAACTTCCTCTTAAATCATAAAATCTACAATTCTTTATTCCAAGTTTATTATGTATTATTTTAAAAGGATATTTTATAATATCTGTTCCTACATATAATCCATTATTTTTTGTAAATACCATTTCTACACTTTTTAAATTTTTATATTTACCTTCAACAATTTTATATTCATTTATTTTTCCATACTCATTTTTAATAGGTTCCAGTTCATATTTTTTATATTTTCTTCCATATTTCTTTTTTAAAAGTTTTTGTTTTTCTTTATATTTGCATATTATTTTATATAAAGTTTCTGATATTAAAACCTCTCTACAACTTCCTGTCGTTTTTGTTGTCCCCAGAAACCATCTCCCTTTATCATCTTTCTTTTTACAATATACTGTTTTGTTTATTTTAATAACTCTATTTTCTAAATCAATATCATTCCATGTTAGTGCAAATACTTCTCCTGTTCTCATTCCTGTATAACAAGCCATTAAAAAAGCACATATAAAAGTATCATTATTTTTAAATCTTAATAAAATTTTATCAATTTCTTCTTGAGAATAAATATGCTTTACTCTGTTTTTTTGGGTTCAAACAATATTACTTTTGGAATTTGTAATTCAACTGCTGGATTATATTTTAGAAACCCAAAATAATTTGTTGCATCTCTAAAAGAGCTTTTAATTACTTTTTGATAATTTCTCACTCCTTCTTTAGTTTTACACTTTTGTGCAATTTTCAATAATGACTGATTTAATAAAAATGGCGTAATAAAACTTAATTTATATTTTCCTATTTCATCTTTTAATACTTTAAATGTTTCTTTGTATCTTTTGGCTGTTGAATATTTAAAATTTATTTCAAAATATTCTTTCATCCAATAATCTAAATAGTCAGAATAAGACATTTGCGAGTCTTTTGTTGCACCACCATTTATATATTCTTCA
The DNA here is from genome assembly GCA_934157205.1 of uncultured Clostridia bacterium. Taxonomy (GTDB): domain Bacteria; phylum Bacillota; class Clostridia; order TANB77; family CAG-508; genus CAG-269. The sequence goes on along the minus strand of CAKPHJ010000029.1, from coordinate 417 downwards.
TAAGCTTTCATTCCAGCCATTAGTGCTTCATTTTTAGTTTTAAATCCAGACTTACTAATATACTTACGTTTTCCTTCTACTTTGGCTATCTCAAATTGATATTGATATACTTTACCGCGTTTTCTAATATTTACCATTTTTACCTTGTATGATATATTTAATAACTTAAATACACCATACACTCCTTTCTTCATTTATTTTTATATTAATATTTAGTATAATCTAAATGTGGTAACTGTGGACTTTTGATTTTCCTTATGGCTTTGACTATTTAATGGAGTGTATTGCCACAGTTTCGTTTTTAATCATTTATTGGTTGGATAAGTCTTTGAACTTTTATGTCATGCAAGTTTATGAGGACGAACACTTGTGGATAGTTGTCACAGTTATTAAATATTTTTGAAAGGTGGTTTTCAC
>CAKPHJ010000028.1 GCA_934157205.1 uncultured Clostridia bacterium | reverse complement strand
TTTGTAATTCTCCTTTCTCCTTTTTATATTTTACTAGAAATAAAAAAAAATAGCAATTATTTTTGCTATTTTCTTCATATTATTTTTTATGCTTTTCAACATTATTTTGAGCTATTTTTTAAGCATTATTATAATTTAAATCCTTAGTTTCCACTAATTCGCAAATTACATCTGCTGTTTTTTCAACTCCAAAGCTATCACTATTTATTGCTATATCATAATTTGAATGATCTGACCATTGTTTATCTGTATAATATTTATAATGGTTTGCTCTTAATTTATCAATTCTTTTAATTTCTTTTTCTGCTTTTTCTTTATTAAATCCATAAAATTCTGTAGCTCTTTTTATTTTGTCTTTCATATCACTATAAACATAAACCTTTACTACATCTTTTCTATCTTTTAAAATAAAGTCTGCACATCTACCTATAATAACACAAGATTCTTTTTGGGCTATTTCTTTTATCATTTCTGATTCTTTTATAAACAATTCGTCTGCATTATCCATTCCAAAATAATATCCATTATTTAAAACAGATAAAACATTTCTTTTTTGCTCGTTATTTTCAATATATTCTTCAGATAGTCCTGTTTCTTCTGCAAGTTTTGTTACAAATTCTTTGTCATAAAGTTTTATTCCTAATTTATCTGCAATTAATTTTCCAACATATCTTCCACCTGAGCCATACTCTCTTGAAACTGTTATTATAATATGATTTTTTAATTTGTTTTCTGAATTTGTATTATCTTTTATAGTTTGACTAACAATTTTATGAGCTCCTAAGCTTCTAACTTCTCTAAATAAAAATGTTACTGCTAATATAAATGCTAATCCATCTGCTATAGGACCTGCAAATAATATACCATGAATTCCAAATGTTTTTCCTAAAATAATCATAGCTGGTATTAAAAATGCTATTTGTCTTGATATTGATAAAATTGCACTTTTTATGCTCTTTCCAATTGCTTGGAAGAAAATTCCTGAAGGAATTTGTATACCATTACAAATACAAAGCATTAAATATGTTCTAAATGCTATACAAGCAAAGTCCATATATAATTCGTCACCACTACCAAATATTGAAATTAATTTATCTGGTATTGTTTGGAATAAAATAAAAGCAAATGTACTTATTATTAAACTTATTCCTAAAACAGTTTTTAATGTTTTCTTTACTCTGTCATTTTTTCCTGCTCCATAATTATATCCTAATATAGGTTGTGCACCAGCTGCAATACCTATTATAATGCTATTTAATATTTGACTTATTTTCATTACAATGCCTAATACTGTAATAGGTATTTCAGAACCAAATTCAGATTCAGCTCCATATTTACCAAGTAAATTATTTTCAGTAGCCATAACAAATACTATACTCATTTGTGTAATAAAGCTACTAATTCCTAACATTGAAACTTTTTTAACAACATTTTTTTCTAATTTAAATTGTTCTTTTGTTAATTTTATAGATTTAAATCTTTTTATGTATGCAATATTAATAACAAACGTTAATATTTGACTTAATACTGTTGCAATAGCTGCACCTTGAACACCCATTTTAAATACAAATATAAATATTGGGTCTAAACTTAAATTTAATAATGCTCCTAAAACCATTGATGTCATAGAATATTTAGGACTTCCATCAGATCTTATTATTGAATTCAATGTTGTACCTATCATCATAAAAGGTAGACCAATAGCAGTAATTCTACCATAACTAATAGCGTAATTCCTTAAAGCATCTGTGCAACCAAAAATATTTAATAATTGTGGTAAAAAAACTAATATTAATGCACATAAAACTATTGCAGTTATTATAGAAATCATTATTCCATTAGCTACACCTTTACTTGCTTCTTCTTTTTTCTTTTCACCTAATTTTAAACTTAAATATGCTGAAGCACCATCTCCAAACATTAATGAAAATGCTAAGCATATCATTGTTAATGGGAATACAACATTTGTTGCACCATTTCCTAGGTATCCTACTCCCCATCCTATAAATATCTGGTCTACTATGTTATATAAAGAGTTTACTAGTAATGATATTATACATGGGATTGAAAATTTTCTTATTAATTTGCCGATTTTTTCTGTTCCTAATATGTTTTCTTCTTTTTCCATTTTTTCCTCCTTTAATTATTATTGCTCCAACACAAAAGGACAACACCTAGCTTAAAAGTGTTGTTCGTTAATCATTCCTATAATATATTAAATAATAGTAATGTTCGTTTCCAGTTCTTTTTGTTTTATTGCCTTTCTTTAGAATATCACTATTTTTTACAATTGTCAAGTTATTTTTTTTGATTATTTTCTTCTGAATTTTGAAGTTCAGTCATATATTCTGCTGAATATATCATTTCTTTATTTAATGAAAGTTTGTGCACTAATTTATTCATTATATTAAATACACATGCAATTATTAAAATTAATAAACCAATTTTTTTCCATAATTTAGCAAACATATATCTTTTCTCCTTAATATCCATTTACATATATAATTATACTTTTATTTTTTAAAAAAGTCAATAAAATATGTGCTTTTTGGTTATACTATATCCTATAACACAAATGTGAAAGGATTGAATTTTACAATGAACAAAAACAAAATAATAATTTTTATAATTTTATTCTTTTTAATAATTGGGTTAACATACTATTATTTTAAAAATAAAACAAATACAAATAATTCTTACACTGCAAATAGAACATCTTCTAGTAATTCCGAATCTCAAAATAATATAACAGAAAATGTTTCTGAAAATACTACCCAAAATAACTCAGTAAATACTCGGAAGCACTAACAATACAATTAATAATGAACAAAAAAAAGACGTAAATAATCAGAACAAATCTAATTCTACAAATAAAAATGTAGCAACAACTGAAAAACAACTTGCAACTTTTTCAACAAAAATATATACTAAAGATTCTGCAAGACAAAATAATATTAAAATAACTTGTAATTCTTTAAATGGAAAAATTGTAAAAAACAATGCTACTTTCTCTTTTTGCAATACTATTGGACCATCAACATCTAGTAAAGGATATGAAAAAGCTGATATATATGATAAAGATGGAAAAAAGAAAAAAGGTTTGGGAGGGCGGAAACTGCCAAGTAAGTTCTACTTTATATAATACTGTTTTATCAATTCCTTCATTAATAGTTACTGAAAGACATGAACACAGCAATAAAGTACCTTATGTAAAAAAAGGAAAAGATGCAGCTGTCGCATATGGAAGTTATGATTTTAAATTTAGAAATAACACTGGAAATGATATAAAAATTTTAGCCTCAACAGATGAATCAAATGTAATTGTAACTATAAATTCTATTATTCCTAAATAATAGTTACTATTTATAATATAGTAACTATTATTTTTAAAAATTTTAATAATTATTTCTTAATAAATCTACCCATTTATAATACACTTTTTTAGACATTGTAAATACATTTATTTTATCTATATTTTTCTCAGCTACAATGTTAACACTTGCAATTTCTTTTCCATCTACCATAAATTCCATGGTTCCTAATTTCTGTCCTTTATATATTGGTGCTATAATTTCTTCATCTATATTTACTACTTGTTCAATTTTATTTATATTATCCTTTTTAACTAGAACACCTATAGTTTGTTCTAATACTAAATTTAATGAATTTTGAACAGATTTATCTACATTTATGTTTTTTACTATATCGTCTTTTTTTCCAAATTCTTTAAATATAAAATTATTAAAACCATAATCTAATAATTTTTGTGCTTCTGAAAAACGCACTTTTGTTGAAGGTGCTTTCATAATTACAGCAATTAAAGACATTCCATCTCTTGTTGCACTTGCAGATAAATTATATAATGCTAAACCTGTTGAACCAGTTTTTAATCCTGTAGCCCCTTTATATGTTCTAATTAATTTATTTGTATTAGATAATCCGCGACTTTCCATTTCTTAATGAATCTGTCCATATTGTAGTATATTTTGTTATACTAGGATGGTTTAATAACAATTCTCTAGACATAACAGATATATCATATGCAGATGTAACATGACCATCTTCGTCTAGCCCATGACAATTTTTAAAGCATGTATCATTCATTTCCAATTCCTTTGCTTTATCATTCATCATTTGAACAAATGCCTCTTCTGAACCAGCAATATATTCAGCCATAGCCACTACACAATCATTTGCTGAAGCAACACATATAGCTTTTAACATTTCATCAACAGTTAAAGTCTCTCTTGGATCTAGCCAAATTTGTGAGCCTCCCATTGAAGCTGCATTTTCAGAACATGGTACTGAATCTGTGAATGAAATTTTGCCACTATCTATAGATTCCATTATTAATAAAATACTCATTACTTTTGTAACAGATGCTGGTCTTAGTTGTTCATGAATATTTTTTTGATATAATATTTCCCCACTATTTTGTTCAATTAATATTGAAGATTGTGACTCTAAATTTAAAGAATCTTCATTTAAATCTGTATTTGATGTAGTAACTTCTTCATTAACTGAATTTGAATTGTTAGACCAAACATATACTGAAAAACTATTTATTGTTATAAATATACACAAAATAAAAATTAAACAACATATATATAGTTTATTTTTTCGCATAAAATCCCCTCCAACTATATTAAAATATATTTTATAAAATATAAATATATTCCTTTTATATATATGTTGTTCAAATTATAATTATTAATTTTTATTCATCTTCTAAATTGTCTTCGTAGTCAAATTCATAGGTGTTATTATTTTCTTCTAAATCTTCTTTCTCATTTTTAGTATTTTCTTGTGATTTTTCCTCCACATTTTTCTTATTTTTTTGCATACTTTTATTATGTCTGTTTTGCATATTTTTTATTATTTTATCTGTTTCCTCTTTTTTATTCTGAATAGCCTTGTTCATCATATTATTGGTTTTTTCCATTAAATCTGGAATATAATCTAATAACTTGTCTAATGAAGAAGAATAATTAACAGGCATTAATTTAACATTGTCAGACTGAATTACAAGAAAGGCAATTGGATTTATAGTAACACCTGCTCCAGACCCGCCACCAAATGGCAATCTATATTGCACTTGCTCCTCTTTGTCTTTTTTAGTATATTCATCTATTGTCTCACCTCGAAATTCACTTCCACCTGCCGCAAAACCAAATGATACTTTTGAAATTGGAATTATAACAATGTTATTAGAAGTTTCAATTGGTTCACCTATAATTGTATTGACATCTATCATGTCTTGAATGCTATTCATAGCAGTCATCATAAGTCCTTCTATTGGATGTTCACTCATTTTTTATTCCTCCTTATATATTTTTAGTTTGCAAATTGTAATAATACACTAATAATATGGTTTAATTTTATTTCAAATATACCAGAAAACATTACATTTAATAGGTTTTTATTAATATATATTGGCATAATTATAAATTTTTCTTTTTCACAGTTTTTAATATTTTTACCAAAAAATATTCCAAGAAAAATAGATAAAATTGACACTATCATTGCAGTTATTACAGAATTATCAGTCCCAATTTCTAAGTATAAATCAATTTTTTGTGTTGTTATTTTTATATTTTTTAACATATTTATTATATTCTTCTTATCTTCCCCAATTTTCTTTATTACTAATTTTTCAGTTTTATTTATTATTTTAGCATCAATTTTTTTGAATTTTTTTATTTTATTTTTGTTTATTTTGAATTGTAAAATTTTTATTTTTTCTAATATATACCACCTTATAATTATTTTAAAACCTTCGTTAATACGTTCTTTATTATTGCTTAAAAATCTAAAATTTATTATTTCTACTTGAATTTTTGAAAAATATATTAATAAAACTAGCACAATAAAAAAAGAAATAAAAAGAAAAACCAATATTATCACCTTCTTTTAAGGATTTAATATTAGTTTTTCCATTTTTTTCTTTTTTACTCAATACTTTATTTTTCTTTTTTTCTTTTCTACTGTAATATTTCCAAATAAATCATCCTGCTCTGTTTTTACTTTATCTCTTCTTGATAATTCTAGAAGTCCAGAAAAAGCTGTAATAACTTCTTGCTTACTTTTTTTTTCTACACTAAAAACCTTATTAAATACAAAACGTTTTTGTTTTATTAATAATTTAAACATTTCTTTTACTTTACTTGCTACAGTATAATTTTCAACAATAGCAATTTTTTCTATGTTTTTAGCATTTTTGTTTAATCTTACTTTGTTTCTTTCAATTAATTCTTTATATATTTTTGAAATTAAATCTTTTTCATATTTTTTTTCAATTTTTTGCTTCGGAAGCTTAATTTTTTCTTCGTTTTTAAAAATCCTATTTGAATATATTATATAATTATTTTTAAAAACTTTGCTTATTTCTTTATATTTTTTATATTCAATGATTCTTTTTATTAGTTCTTCTTCTGTGAGCTCTTCTGTTTCTTCTTCTTGTTTTGGTAAGAGTTTTTTGGATTTTAAGTATAAAAGAGTAGAAGCCATTACAAGAAATTCGCTTGCAATTTCTAAATTTAATTCTTCTTGTTCTTTTAGATATTCTATATATTGTTCTGAAATTTCACTTAAATTAATATCTGATATATCCATTTTGTTTTTGTCTATTAAGTGACATAGTAAATCTAATGGACCTTCAAAGTTATTTATTTTTATTGCATATTTTTTTGTTTCCAGTGTTAGTAATGACATTTGTTTTTCTCCTTGTTTTTTATTCATTCATGGCTAGATTTATGTTTTCAGATTTATATCCTTTTTTTAGTAAGTATTGTTTTATTTCTTCTTCGTTTAATGACATTCTTTTCTTGCATATAATGTTATATGCTGATTTTATTTCGTACTGTTTTAACTCTTCTATGTTATTATATATGTAATCTTCTATATCATTATTTTTTATTCCTTTTGCTAATAATTTGTATTTTATTTCTTTTATTGATAAATTTTTAAGTACCATGAAATTATTAATTGTTTTTTCTATATATAATTTGTCATTTATATAATTTGCTTTTTTTAGATATTCTATTATATCTTCTAACATGTCTTCTTCTATTGTTTTAGCAAATTTGCTTTTTATTTCTTGTTCACTTCTTTTTTTATATATAATGTATTTTAGTACTTTTGTTTTTTGTTTATCAAATTCCTCTATTGTATACATTGTTCTCCTTTTTAAATTTTATTCTTCTTCATCTTCTTCAGGAATTTCTTCGCCAAGACTTTGTTCAAATGCTTTTGCAAAGTTTTCTCTTACTTTCTTTTCTACCTCTTGCAATATTTCTGGATTTTCTTTTAGATATTTTTTTACATTTTCTCTTCCTTGTCCAATTCTATTTCCATCATAGCTAAACCATGAACCTGCTTTTTCTATAATGTCTAAATTAACTGCCATATCTAAAATATTTCCTTCTTTTGAAATTCCTTGACCATATACTACGTCAAATTCTGCTTCTCTAAATGGTGGTGCTACTTTATTTTTTACTATTTTTACTCTAACTCTGTTTCCTTTGACTTCTCCATCTTGTTTAATGTTTTCTATTTTTCTAATATCCATTCTTACTGAAGCATAAAATTTTAATGCTCTACCACCTGTTGTTGTTTCTGGATTTCCAAACATTACACCTATTTTTTCTCTTAATTGGTTTATAAATATTATTACAGTTTTTGTTTTGTTTATTGCTCCTGCTAATTTTCTTAATGCTTGTGACATTAATCTTGCTTGAAGTCCCATGTGTGAATCTCCCATATCACCATCTATTTCCGCTTTTGGAACTAATGCAGCAACCGAGTCTACAACAATAACATCTAATGCTCCGCTTCTAACTAGGCTTTCTGTTATTTCAAGTGCTTGTTCACCTGTATCTGGTTGTGATACTATTAAGTCATCTATTTTTACTCCTAGTTTTTTTGCATATACTGGGTCTAAGGCATGTTCAGCATCTATAAATGCTGCTTCTCCTCCTTCTTTTTGTGCTTCTGCTATTATGTGTAGTGCCAATGTTGTTTTTCCAGATGATTCTGGTCCATATATTTCTATTATTCTACCTCTTGGTACTCCACCTATTCCTAAAGCAATATCTAAGCTTAATGCTCCTGTTGGTATTGCTTCTATTTCCATTGCTTTGAATTCTCCTAATTTCATAACTGAGCCTTTACCAAATTGTTTTTCTATTTGGCTCATTGCCATTTCTAACGCTTTTTTCTTTTCTGTATTTTCTCCCATTTTTTCCTCCTATTTTTTGAACTTTTGTTTGATGTTTATATTATATACCAAATTTTTGTTTTGTCAAGCTTTTTTTCTATTTATACCAACCTTCTATTCCATAAAATTGATAAAACCATGTTGGATTTATTTCTCCAACTAGATTTGTATTGTATACTACTGTGTATTTGTTATTGTATAAACTTATATATGGAACGTCATTTTTATATATTTCTTCTAATCTTTTGTATTTTTCTTTTAGTATGTTTTCATCTGTTGTATTTTTTACTTCTTCCATTATAGTTTTAATTTCATCTGTTGTATAATTAGATAAATTTCCATCTCCAAAAAACGTATTTAAGTTTGGACTTGGTGATAATGTAACAGAACATACTGCTATATCATAATTTCTTTCTGCAAGTTGTTTGTTATATTGTTCATCACTTGCTTGCATTAAATTTATTCTTATTCCTTGATTTTCTAATTGACTTTTTATATTTTCTGCTACTGCTAATTTTGTTGTATCACTGGCTCTTACCAGCATATTTAAAACTATTTTTTGTGTTTTATAATTTTCAGTTTTTTGCCAATATTGATATTTAAAGCTCCAGCCATTTTCTGTTAGTATTTGTTTTGCCTGTTCTAAATTGTAACCCGCACTTGCACTTTGATTTTGAGAAAGCCAATTTCCATAATCTAGCGGAAAACTGCTTGTAAAACTATTGTTATTTAATACTGTAGATACTATATTTTCTTTATCTATTGAATATGCTATAGCTTTTCGTACTTCTTGATTTGCTAAAAAAGTATTTGCAGTATTTAATGCCAAAAATGTATGTTCTCTTCCTTTTAGTTCTTTTGAACCATATCCTATTGAGCCTATATATTCTTGCAAATTTGTATTAGCTGTTGCAATTAAATCTATATTTCCAATTTTAAAGCTATTGTATAATTCACCTACAGATGAAAATAAATTTATGGTTATTTTTTCTAATGACAATTTTTGTTCTTTATTCCACCAACTGCTATTTTTTTCTAATGTTATATATGATGATTGAGCATCTGTTATTTTATATTTTCCCGTGCCTACTGCCATACTATTTTTTGATGTATTTACAAAGTCTTCATTTTCATAAAATTCTTTTGATAAAATTGGAAATGTTAAATTATATTCAAAAAACGGTACTTCTTTATCTAAACTGATTTTTACAGTATAATCATCTATAATTTCTACTTGTGTTACGTTTTGAACATTATATGAATATATTGAAGACGTGTCTTTTAGTCTATCTATTGTGAACATAACATCATCTGCTGTAAAATCCATACCATTTGACCACTTTACATTTTCTCGCAATTTTACTAAATATGAGTTGTCACTTTGCTTTGCCCATTCTTTAGCAAGACACGGTTCAGCTTTGTATTCTGATGTAAGGTTAACTAGGGGTTCATAAATTAATTTTGAAATATCTTGAACATTTTTGTTATTACTTAAAATAGGATTTATGGTGTCTAAATTTGCAATTCCTAGTTTTATTTCTTTAATTACTTCTTCTTGATTACTAGATGATTGCTTTGATTCTTGTTCTTTGTTTGATTCGTCTTTTTTTATTTTAAATATAGCTAAGCCTAATAGTATTACTATAAAAATTATAAATATATATTTTATCCAATTTGTTTTCATAATCTTTTTTAGATTATCTCCTTTCCTTTTTCCTTTAGTAATAATACCCTAATTTTGTTATTTTTTCAATAGTTTTTGTTTAAGAAAAGCATACTTTTTTGTTCTCGCTCGAGTATATAAAAAAGGACTGTATTAATTACAGCCCTAATATTTATATGATTAACCTCTTGATTCAACAATTAGTTTAATACCTGTTCTATCTTCTCCTTCAACTTCAACTTCAGCAAATGCTGGTATACAAACTAAATCAACTCCTGATGGCGCTACAAAACCTCTAGCTATTGCTACTGCCTTTACAGCTTGATTTAATGCTCCTGCTCCTATTGCTTGCATTTCTGCTTTGTTTGATTCTTTGACTAACCCAGCAATTGCTCCTGCTACTGAATTAGGATTTGATTTTGATGAAATCTTTAAAATTTCCATTTTCTTTTGCCTCCTATAAATTTTATTTTTTGTTGCAACTTTTACATTTTTATTTTACATTAATTGGAAATGTTTGTAAAGTACTTTTGTGATTTTTTTTATAAAATTCATCGCAATAAAAAACTAAATTCGACAAAAATGTTATATTGGTATTAAATATTTATTCTTTTTATTTTAGTAACCTTATTTGTGTTATCATCAATATCAAATACTACACCATTAAACATGCATTCACCAGTTGCAATTTTATATCTTTCTGGTAATGTTGTTTCAAATCTTTTTAATGAAGCTGCTATGTCCATTCCAATAACTGAATTTTTTGGTCCTGTCATCCCAAGATCTGTTATATATGCTGTACCTTTTGGTAAAATTCTTTCATCTGCTGTTTGAACATGTGTATGAGTTCCAAATATTGCAGTTACTTGTCCATCTAAATAATAACCCATTGCAATTTTTTCTGCAGTTGCTTCTGCATGAAAATCTACGAAAATAATATCTACTGAATTTTTTATTTTATTAACTATTTCTTTAACTTTTAAAAATGGATTTTCAGAAAGTACGTTTATATCTACTCTTCCTATTAAATTTATAACTGCTATTTTTTTGTTATTACATGAATATATATTATATCCTTTTCCAACAACACCTTCTGGATAATTAGCTGGTCTTATTAATTTAGGATGATCTATAAATTTAAAAATGTCTTTTTTGCCCCAAGTATGATTTCCCATTGTAATAACATCTACATTTAGTGCTAGAATATCATCAAAATTTTTTTGTGTTATTCCCATTCCTTCTGCAGAATTTTCAGCATTTACGATTACAAAATCAATTTTTTCATTAATATTATTTAAAGCTAATTTTAATTTTTTTATTCCTGCTCCACCTATTAAATCTCCAACTGCTAAAACTTTCACTTTTTTACCTTCTTTCTTTTTTTCATATGATACTATAAATTTATAAATTTTTCAATATTTATACTATTTTATCTATTATTTTCATTATATTTCACAAGCTTAATTGCACTGTCTAATGTTTTTGTACAACATAACTTAGCATTATTATATATATAAAAAAACTGCTAACAAAATATTTCTACATACCTTGTTAACAGTTTACAATTTTATTTTGCAAAATCAACTACTCTTGTTTCACGAATAATATTAACTTTTATTTGACCTGGATAATCCATTTCATTTTCAACTCTATTTGCAACATTTCTAGCTAATATTGTCATTTCGTCATCTGAAATTTTATCTGGTTTTACTATAATTCTAACTTCTCTACCAGCTTGAATTGCAAAAGATTTTTCTACTCCTTCAAAAGAATCTGCTATTTCTTCAAGGTTTTGTAATCTTTTTATATATGCTTCTAATGTTTCTCTTCTTGCACCTGGTCTTGATGCTGATATTGCATCAGCTGCTTGTACAAGAACTGCTTCTAATGTTTGTGGTTCAACATCACCATGATGTGCTTCAACAGCATTTATTATTAATGGATTTTCTTTATATTTTTTAAGTATTTCTACTCCAATTTCAACATGTGTTCCTTCCATATCATGATCTAAAGCTTTACCAATGTCATGTAAAAGTCCTGCTCTTCTTGCAATTTTAGGATCCAATTCAAGTTCATCTGCCATTATTCTTGCCAAATTTGATACTTCTATTGAATGATTTAAAACATTTTGACCATAACTTGTCCTATATTTTAGTTTTCCAATTAGTTTTACTAAATCTGGGTGAAGTCCTATTACTCCAGTTTCAAGAACTGCTCTTTCTCCTTCTTCTTTTATGGTATTTTCTACTTCTTCTTTAGCTTTTTCTACCATTTCTTCAATTTTAGCAGGATGTATTCTTCCATCATCAATAAGTTTTTCTAATGCTATTTTAGCAACTTCTCTTCTTAATGGATCAAATCCAGATAAAACAACAGCTTCAGGTGTATCATCAATTATTAAATCAATTCCTGTAAGTGTTTCCAATGCTTTTATGTTTCTACCTTCTCTTCCTATAATTCTTCCTTTCATTTCGTCATTAGGAAGTGCTACTATAGAAACAGTAGTTTCTTGTGAATGATCTGCAGCACATTTTTGTACAGCATAACTTAGAATTTCTTTAGCATTTTTCATTGCATCTTCTTTGGCTTTTTGCTCTTTTTCTCTGATTAAATTAGCTTTTTCAACTGTTAATTCTTTATCCAATTCTGAAAGCAATCTATTTTTTGCTTCTTCTTTTGTTAGGTTTGCAATTTTTTGTAGTTCTGCTAATTCTTGTTCATGTAAATTTTCAATTTCATTTTTAGTGTTTTCAACTTCTTTAAGCTTTATTTCTACTTGTTGTTCTTTCTTTTCAACATTTTCAGAACGTCTTTCTAAGTTTTCTTCTTTTTGAATAAGTCTTGATTCTTGCTTTTGTATTTCGCCTCTTCTTTCTTTAATCTCTTGATCTAATTCTTTTCTGTTATTCATAATTTCTTCTTTTGCTTTGAAGATTTCTTCTTTTTTTAGGTTTTCAGCTTCTATTTTAGCTTGTTCCACTAACCTTTTAGCTTCATTTTCTGCACCTTGTATTTTAGATTCTGCAATTTTTTTTCTATATACCATTCCAACTAGTATACCTATTGCAAGTGAGATTAAGACAGCGGCTATAGTGATTATTGGATTCATAATCATACACCTCTTTCTTATTTAATTTTCAATGTTCGAAATAAATATATATATATAGTTTTCAAATATATTTTTTACTTCCTCTATTATTTTATCTTTATTATTGTAAACTGTCAAGTGTTTTTTTGCAGTAGTTATAAAAACTAATAATTTGGTGCTAATTTGTAATGACCAATTCTAATGCTTTTTTGCAATTATTTATTTTTACATTATTTAAATGTCCAGCAAATTCTCCATCTATTGTCCAACTAATTTCTTCTTCAGATTCAATTTCAAACTCATTTGCTTGTATAAATAGTATATACTCGTTGTCATTATAATCTTTTTTTAGGAATGAACCTAGTATTTTGCAATACCCTTTAAATGTTTTTGGTTTTCTAATAAAAATCCCTTCGAATATTCCATCATCTAATTGAATTTCATCTTTTGCAAACCATCTAAAGCCTGCAATTGATTCAGAATTTGAAATTCCTCCATATATAAATTCATCTTCAATTTTATTGTTGTCATACTTTAATTTTATTTTATATGACGGAATATTTATTAATTCTTTTATGGCATTTATATAATATGCTAATCTCCCATATTTATGTTTAGATTTTTGAGATGTAATATATGAAACATCTGTTATTACTCCAAATGAAGCAATATAACAAAAATATCTTTTTTTATTAAATTTACCTACATCAATTATTTTTGCTTTTGAATTTAATAAATTTTTTGTTATATTTATATTTTTTGCTGGTATTTGCAATGTTTTTGCTAAATCGTTTGTAGTTCCTAGTGGTATAAAAGCTAGTGAAATTTGTTCTAATTTTTTATTCATTATAGCTGTTACCGCTTCATTTAATGTTCCATCTCCACCACAAATTAGTATAAGGTCTTTTTCTTTTTCATAGTCTTCGATTATTCTTCTAGCATTATAATCCTTTTTAGTTATTTTAACATCTATTTCCATATCTTGTTCTTCAAGATTTTTTTTGATTTCATCTACTTTTTCTAACACATTTCCCCTACCAGATGCAGGATTTATAATTGCCAATGCTTTTATGCTCAATTCATTTTCCCTCTTTTCATTTAGACATCTATTTTTTCTTATCTTTAAAAATCTTACTAAAAATTGTATCTTTCTCCTTTTCTTCTTTTGTTTCTTTTTTCTTCCTTCCTCTAGCTGATTTTCTCAATGTTGTACTTTTGCTTTTATCTGTTGTTTTTTTATTTTCTTTTTTTGCTTTACTGTTTTTCTTTGTGCTAACTATTTCTTCATCTTCAAGATTTATTTCGTATAAATCTATATCATCGTCCAAATAATCATCATCAATTATTTCGTCATTATATTCATCATCTTCTTCGTCGTCTCCCCAAAAGTCTTCTTCATCTGTTTCATTACTATCTTTTGTTTTATCTCCATTTTCATATTTTTCTGTTTCTTCATTATATTCTTCGTCATCTTCAAATTCTTCAACAATTTCATCATCATCTTCTTGATAATCAGACTCTTTTTGCTTTTCTTCAGTTTCGTATTCTTCATCTATGTCTTCATAATCAAAATCTTCTGTTTGGCTGTCTTCATCATCATCTTCATAATCAAATTTTTCTGTTTCATCATATTCTTCGTCTATATCTTCATAATTTGATTCGTCTTCGTCATCTTCTTCGTCATAATAATCATCATCAAATTCTTCGTCTTCTAAGTCCATATCATCAAAAATATCATCTATAAATTTATTTTTATCTTCATATTTTTCTTCTGGTTCTTCTTTTGGTTTTTCAATGATTTTAGCTTTATTTTTTACTTCTTCTTGCTTTACTTCTATTTTTTCTTCTTGTTCTTCTAATTTAAATTCTTCCATTTCTTTTCCAAATTTTTCTGAAATTTCATCTTGGAATACTTCATAAATATTTTTTATACCTTCAATTCTCCAATAATTTGAATTTAAAACTGCTCCCATGTTAATTTTAAGATTACTGATTTTTTCTTCAAAATTCTTTTCTTTGCTTTCTATATCATTTAAATATGTTTTATTGTAAAGCTCTTTATATGCTTTTTTTGTACCTTTGTTTGCAATTTCTCTTAATACAAGTTCATATAAATTTTCTATTTGTATTACATCTATATCAAAATTTTTACATGCTTCTTCCATCAATTTTTTATGCATTTTTATTCCACTAATAGTAGCCATTCTTTCATAGTCTAAAAATCCAACTATGTAATCTTTTTCAGCATTTAAAAAATTTATTTTTACGCTATTGTCACGTAAAGCCTTTTTATATTTTTCAATTTTAAGATTATCATTTTCTATTTCAGCTAAAATTCTTCTTGTTTTGTCATATGTAACCATATAGCATTGAACTTCTCTTTCAGCAATTTTCATTCTGTATTCTATTGCAGATTTTAAAACATTTTCATTGAATCCAATTTTTTCATTTTGACCATTTTTTAGCATTATTTCAAGCACTTCTTGTTTTTCTTCTTCTTTGTCTGAGCTCATAAATTGTTTTAATTTTAATAAATCTTTTGAATCTATTGAATTAAATTCGTCAACAATTTTTTTTATGTATTCAATATGTCTCGTTTCTGCTATTCTTCTTTCTTTTTCACATTTGTTTCTTTCTTTTTGTCTTTGACTAAAATCTGTTAAATACTTTATAAATTCAATTCTTAATTGTTTTATTTGTTCATTATTTTTTTCTAGTTTATTTTCAATTTTTTCAAATTTACTTGTTAATGTACTTTCACTTTCATCTAAAACATAAAATAATTTGTTTCTTTCTTCTTCTAATTTTAGATTTTCGTTTGTTAATTTGTCTTGTTGTTTTTGAATTGCTTCTAATTCTTTTACAGTTTCATCAAATTCTTGTATAATTTCGTTTTCTTTTGTACTTATTATTTCATAATTTTCAACTTCATCTATTAGTTCATTATATCTTTCGTAATTATCTTTTAAATTATATTGTTTATTAAATTCTAATAATTTTTCAATATATTTTTCTAATACTATTGCACTTCTTTCATACATTTTGATGAATCCTCCACATTTATATTTATATGATAATATATTGTTTTTATCTAAATGTCAATATTTATTTTTTCTTTATTACTCTTTTTAATTTTATACCTTGATTCATATTTGAAACAATATTATTTTTTCCTATTGAAAATAATATTTTTAATGTTTTTAATATCATTTCTTTATTTTGAGAATCAATATTTTGATAAGTTTTTATGATTGTTTTAGCATTTACAAACTTATTTGCATTAATTTCTGATAGTGTTTTTGCCTCTGTAGCATTTAATATTTCAAATAGTGTATCTATAAATTGTTCTCTTTGTTTTGGATTTACAGCTTTAAGCCAATCTGTAATTGTTTTATCTATAAATTCGCTAGAATTTGTAAGTTCTGCCTTTACAAAATTAGCACCTAATACTTGCCATGTATATAAATCATGTTGCATAATTCCAATTTGAGTACTTTTTAATATTGTTGTTTCTTCTTCATGATTTAATAATCTTCCAACAATCGAAGTTTGAGGTATATATGTGTGTACTTTACTTAAAATATTTTTATATTCCTCACTTTCAATTACTTTATCACAAAAACCAGGTCCATCATTATTATATACATTTATAATTCTATTTTTAACTTCATTATTGCAAAATGCACTTGCATAAACAGCTAAATTACCACCTTTTGAATGCCCTCCAACTCTAATTTTGCCAGAATAATTATTAGCAATTTTTTCTAAATATTTAACAGACTCTAACTGTGCTTCTACTATTTCACTAAAGCTCATGTTAAAATCTTCTTTCCAGCCAATTATTGTATTATCTGTTCCTCTATATGAAACATATATTGTTTTATCAGGCATTAGGATTGTAATTGCAGAAAATTGCTTTTCTTTTAAAGGATCAATTTTATTTATATATTCACATAATTTCATTTTCCCAAATCTGGTACTATTAGCAAGTATAGGAAAAAAGTCTATATCTTCTTTTTGTAGTATTCTCCCTGTTGTTCCAAATTTTTTATATCTTTCATATGCTTCTTTAATAGTAATTTCTTCGCCTTCATTTACAATTTCATCAAATGGAAAATATGATAATCTTGCCAGTATTAAATTATCAATTTCATTAAATTCTACTTTTTCTAGTTCTATATCTCTCCATTCCATATAATCAAATATATTTGCCATTTATTTCATTCCCTTCAATATTTTATATTTTTTCCTATTAATATTACATCATATTTTTGACTCATTTGCAACCTTTTGTTTATTTTTTACAAATTGAATGTTACAAGATAATGGTTTTTATAATTAATTTACTTACTAAAAAACATTGAACATATAATTTAAAAATTTAATGACGAATGTGAATGAAAAAATTTTAGAAATTCTTACGAAATTTTCTGGAAAGAGTTCGCGAATAGCGGAAGGGT
>CAKPHJ010000027.1 GCA_934157205.1 uncultured Clostridia bacterium | reverse complement strand
GCTTATTACTTTAACTGCAACTTTGTCTCCAACATGTAAAATATCTTCAACATTTTTTATTCTTTCATTAGATATTTTTGATATATGAACCATTCCTTCTTTTCCAGCTACTCCTAAGTCTACAAATGCTCCAAAATTCATTA
Organism: uncultured Clostridia bacterium; assembly: GCA_934157205.1. GTDB lineage: Bacteria > Bacillota > Clostridia > TANB77 > CAG-508 > CAG-269. The sequence goes on along the minus strand of CAKPHJ010000027.1, from coordinate 17,423 downwards.
TTTTTGTAACTTGTCCGTAATATATTCCACCAACTTCAACTTCTCTTACTATGTCTTCAATCATTTCTAATGCTTGATCTGCACTTTCACTATTTTGAGAGTAAATAAATACTTCTCCGTCTTCTTCAATGTCTATTTTAACTCCTGTTTCTTCTATTATTTTGTTTATTACCTTTCCACCTGTTCCAATAACATCTTTTATTTTTTCTACTTTAATTTTTGTACTTACTATTTTTGGTGCATATTTAGATATTTCTTTTCTTGGCTCTTTAATTACTGGTAACATTATTTCATTTAATATGTAAGCTCTGGCCTTTCTTGTTCTTTCAAATGCTTCTTTTATTATTTCATATGTTAGTCCATCACATTTTATATCTACTTGTATAGCTGTTATTCCTTTTTCTGTTCCACCTACTTTGAAATCCATATCTCCAAAAAAGTCTTCTAAACCTTGAATATCTACTAACATAACATAATCTTCATCATTGTCTGGATTAGTAATTAATCCTGTTGAAATTCCTGCTACAGGTCTTTTTATAGGAACTCCTGCAGCCATTAAACTTAAAGTACTTCCACATATACTTGCTTGTGATGTAGAACCATTTGAAGATAAAACTTCTGATACAACTCTTATTGCATATGGAAATTCCTCTTTTGAAGGTAAAACTGGTACTAAAGCTTTTTCTGCTAATGCTCCGTGACCAATTTCTCTTCTACCTGGTCCTCTTGATGGTCTTGCTTCACCAACTGAATAACTTGGGAAATTGTATTGATGCATATATCTTTTTGTTTCTTCTGTGTCTATTCCGTCTAATATTTGTTCTTCACTAATCATTCCTAATGTAGTAATTGACATTACTTGAGTTTGTCCTCTTGTAAATAGACTGCTTCCATGCACACGTGGAAGTAAATCAACTTCACATGATAAAGGTCTTATTTCATCTAAAGCTCTACCATCAACTCTTTTGTGTTCAAAATATATCATTTCTCTTACACATTTTTTTTCTAATTTATAAATTGCTTCTCCAATGTCACCTTTATGTTCTTCATATTGTTCTTCTCCAAATTTTTCTATATATGCATTTTCAATTTTTTCTGTTATTTCATCTATATTTTTGTCTCTTATTTCTTTGTCTTTTTCTTGAACTTTTTGTTTCATTTCATCTTTGAAATTTTCTTCTATAAATTCATATATATTGTGATCAACCTCAAATGATTTATATTCAAATTTTGGTTTTCCTATTTCTTTTTGAATTTTGCTTATAAATTTACATACTTTTTTTATTTCTTTATGTGCTTCTTTAATTGCTTTAAGCATGATACTATCTTCAACTTCATTTGCTCCTGCTTCTATCATTGTAATTTTCTTTGGAGTTCCTGCAACAGTTAATGTTAAATCACTTTCTTTTCTTTCCTTTTCTGTTGGATTTATAATAATTTCTCCATTTACTAATCCAACATTTACTGCTGCTGTTGGTCCATTAAATGGTATATCTGAAATTGCAAGTGCTGCAGCAGCCCCTATCATTGCAGCAACTTCTGGTGAATTATCTTGTTCTACACAAAGAACTGTTGCAACAACAACTACATCATTTCTAAAATCTTTTGGAAACAATGGTCTTAATGGTCTATCTATAGCTCTTGATGTTAATATTGCTTTATCTGTTGGCTTTCCTTCTCTTTTTGTAAAGCTTCCTGGGATTTTTCCCACAGCATATAATTTTTCTTCAAAATCTACTGATAATGGGAAGAAATCTATTCCTTCTCTAGGTTCTTTTGATGCTGTTACATTAACTAATACACATGTATCTCCATATCTTACTAATACACTTCCATTGGCAAGTTCTGCCATTTTTCCTGTTTCAATTACAAGTTTTCTACCTGCTAATTCTGTTTCATATGTTTTAAACATTTCTTCTTCCTTTCTTAACTTGCAAATAAATTTAGTTTGTAACCTCTATAATATTTTGCCAATTTCTTAGACAATACATTATACAAGCTACTTACCTAAATATTTGCATGCTTTTATATTAAATTTATTTTTGTTTGAATTTTTCATAGGAAAAATTTTGCATAGTTTAGAGCCTTAAGCTTTTGTACTATTTTAGGGAATTTTTTTACAATAAAGATATATATTTTTTACTCCTAGTATAGTACAAAAAAGCCTATGCTCAATAGCTTTAGGCTTTTGTATTTTTATTTTCTTAATCCTAATTTTTCAACTATTTCTCTATATCTATTAACATCTTTTTTAGATAAATAGTTTAACAAGTTTCTTCTTTTACCAACCATTTTTAAAAGACCTCTTCTTGAATGGTTGTCTTTTTTATGAATTTTTAAGTGTTCTGTTAATTCATTAATTCTTTCTGTTAAAAGAGCTATTTGAACTTCTGGTGAACCAGTGTCTTTTTCTTCTCTCTTATAAGTATTGATTATTTCTTGTTTTCTTTCTTTTGTCATTTTAGCACCTCCTATTTTTCTTTTTCCTTTAACTGAGCTTAAAATAGGTGTATTTTATTTTCAAGCTAAGTAAAAGGTTTTTTTGACATTTCTATTTTACTACATTTTTTTGAAAATTTCAAGTGTTTTATTATAATAAAAAATTTAAAAGTTACATATATAATAGTTTTTATTAATTTACTTACTAAAAACATTGAAATATAATTTTAAAATATCAATTCCTCGGCTTATTAAAAAATTCAAGAAATTCTAACTTGTTTTCTGGCACCCTTCCGCTATTCGCGAACTCTTTCCAGAAAATTTCGTAAGAATTTCTAAAATTTTTTCATTTACATTCGTCATTGAATTTTAAAATTATATTTTCAACGTTTTCTTATATTAATTTTATCTAAACTATTATCTATGTAACTTTTAAAGTGTAATTATTCCTAAATGTTCACACAATATTTTCAACCCAATTAATATTAAAATAGTTCCACCTATTAATTCTGCATTTTTTTCATATTTGTTTCCAAATCTATTTCCTATTTTAGTTCCTATTACTGATAAAATAAATGTAATAATACCAATTAAAGTTACAGAAAGTAAAACATTTACTTTAAAAAATGCAAAAGTTATTCCAACAGCCAATGCATCTATACTTGTTGCAATTGCTAAAACAATCATTGTTTTAAAGCTTATATCATCATTATAATTTTCATTTTCTTTTTCCTTTGAAATTGCATCTTTTATCATTTTTTCACCAATAATTGTTAGTAAAATAAATGCTATCCAATGATCAATATTAGATATAAATTCTGAAAATGTTTCTCCTAAAAAATATCCTATAACTGGCATTAATGCTTGAAAAATGCCAAAATATAGTCCAATTATTATTGATTTTTTATAATCCATTTTCTTTATTGAAATTCCTTTACATACTGAAACTGCAAATGCATCCATTCCTAATCCAATACTTAATAGTATTATTTCTATTATTCCCATGTTTGTATTCCACCTTTAATATTAATTTTATTCTTATTTTTAGAACAAAAGCAGACATTAATAACATTGGCACTTATTAGAATATTTTTAAGTCCGCGTCTTTGTTTGTGCACAAAATTTGCAAAGTAAACTTCTGTGCAACATATTTCTATTATAGGAAGTTCAGAGAGAATTTTCCTAATATATAAAAACGAACCTCAAGTACTATTTATTTTAGTACTTGAGATTATTTTCTTGCATACCTTATTTTTTATATTTATATATTTTTATATTATTATATATTTACTTTAATTTTTTCTATTTCTATATTTTCTGTTTTACTATCTTTTTTTAGCCAATTTTTTCCATCTACAATTCTTGTTACTAACATTGATGAAACTGTGTCTCCAACGACATTAAGCATTGTTGCAGGTGCATCTATTATAGTTGCAACCATTGTAAGTATTGGTAATGATGCAATTGGAAATCCCATCATTGTTATAATTAACATTTCTGAAATTGTTCCACCACCTATTGGAACTCCTGTAATTAACAAGTTTGCAAGTATTGCAACTCCTAAAACTTGTAATATGCTTCCTGGTGTGTTTAATGCTGTTCCAAACAAACACACTAAAAACATAATTTTAAATACTGAACCTATCATAGAGCCATCTTTATGGAAACTTGTTCCCATTGGTATTGTTGTTTCAGCAATATCAGCTGGAACTCCCATTTTTTTAGCACATTCTACATTTATTGGTATACATGCTGCACTTGAACATGTTGCAAGTGAGGTTAAAGTTGATGGCACTGCATTTTTCCAAAATATTTTTATTCCTTCTTTTCCACCTGCAATAAAAGCATATAATGTGTAAAATACAAAATAAAATGCTATTGCCACAACTGTGTATATTACAAATGTTTTTAAATATCCTACAGCTATTGATGCACCAAATGTTCCTATTAGTGATGCAAAATAGCATCCTAATCCAATTGGAGCATAATACATTATTATTTTAACAATATTTTGCATTACATCATTTGCAGAAATTAAAACATCTAACAATTTTTTTCCTTTTTCTCCTGACATTTTTATTGCAATTCCACATATTATTGAAGCAACTAATATAGCTATTATATTTTCTTTTGAAAACAATTTGCTAAAGTCACTTACTGTTAATAGTTGAACTGTTCTTTCGGCAATTGTTAAGTCTTCTTCTTCGTTACTTGAAGTTTCACTTAATGCTGTTTTAATTTTTTCTCCATCTTCTGAATTAACTAATTTTACAGAATATGTACTAATAAAACCAACTAATACAGCTATTAATGAAGTTATTATAAATACTGAAATAATTGTAATCATAATTTTTCCAAGTCTTTTTGGATTTTCCATTTTAGCAATAGATGTTGTTATTGTTAAAAAAATAAGTGGTACAATGATAACTAATAATAGATTTAAAAATATGGTTCCTAAAGGTTGCAATATAGTTGCTTTTTCTTGGAATATAATTCCCACAAGTGTACCAACGATAATAGCAACTAAAAGAATTATCGTTGATTTGTAATTTGATAAAAATTTTTTCATAATACTACCCCATTTCAAATAAAGGCAACTGAAAATATAATTATATCTTCAGGATTTGTGCTTATTATATATAATATTATGCTTTTTGGCAATACTTTATAACATTTTTTATAAAGATATTCTATTTTTTCAATTTATTATTTTTTTCTTTTTCTAATTGTTTTAAACTTTTTTTAGGAGTAGGTAAATCTTCTGGCATAGTTCCACCAGCTTGCTTAATTGCATTCCTTACAATTTTTCCAATCTTATTGTGAGTTTTACAAGCCTCGCCTTCTGTTTGAATATTATCTTTTTTCAATCTTTGCTCCGTTTGAGAAATTCTAAACAAATTAGCAATTAATTCATCTGAACCCATATTATCTAAAATATCTTCTCTATATCTCAATCCTTTTCTTTTTGCAATATCATCGGCTGTTTCTCCATTGTATAATCCTTTATAACCTGCATTATGAAATTTATCAAAATTTTTAACTCCTGCATTTTTAGCAGCTTGATTTAATGAATAATTTCCTTTTCGTGTTAAATTTCTTTGATAAAATCTTTTTTCATCTTCAGTTAGCATACTATATTCTTTTTCACTAATTTCTTGCTTTCTCGTTTGCACTGCAAAATATGTTTGTGCAAGTGCAATGACTTCTTTTCTTGGATCTCCATTTTGCGCTATAAGATAACATGCATATCTTGTCAGCATATAATCTACAACTTTCTTTCGAGTTGCGCCAGCTTCAACGATTTTGTTGACTTCAACAAAATCGTCTTCTACATTAAATCCGCTATTTTTACAAGCAATTTTCGCTTTTTCTAATACCTTATTAAAATTTCTCCATTCTTTATATCCTAAAACAAAGCTTAAATCTCTTGCATACCAATATTCAACTCCATTTTCGTCAATATGCTTAATTTCTTCAAATGTTTGATTTTCTCTTTTAGTATTTTTCATATTCATCACTCCATTCAATTTGTGCATTTATTATAAAACAATTGTTTGTATATGTCAATTACTTTTAAAAATTTTATCCACTAATTATTTTAAATCATTTTTTCTATTCTTATCTTTATCCCCTTTAATTTTATCTCTTTCTTCCTCTGTTAAAACTTTTCGGCTTGCATCATGTATGATTTCTGAATCATTATTGTCAAATATTCCATTCTTTTCTAAATCTTCAGCAACAATAGTAAAGCTCCTTTTGTCAGTATCAACATTATCTACACGTTCATCAAAAATTTTGTCTTGAAATCTTCTAATAATCTTTCTCCAAAATCCCTTTTTCTGCCTCTTGTGATGGCTTTGCTAAATCTATTACCATTGCATTATTTAATTTATTAAGTTCTTCTAAATATCTGCTTCTAAAATTTACTTTCTTAATTTGATATTGACCATGAGAATCTTTTTCAATAATCATAGATTCAATAAATCTTGAAATGAATTCTTGCTTTTCGTCTTTCGTTTTAATATTCCATTCCATTTCTAAATCTTCTGAAAAGAATCCTTGATTAATTTTTGTTTCAATTTCAAAGTCTCTGTCTGCCATAATCTTCATAGGTGAAAATTTTTGATTATTAACTTCCATATGTTTTAATTTTTGAGTTTCTAAAGTATTTAATTTTTCTTCAATCAATTTTATATCTTCTGCAAAATCTTCCATCTTTACTACCCACATAATCATCGCTTTCTTTATTCTAGCCTTTTGATTATTTAGTTCTTCTATTTGTTCATTTATACTATCTGGAACATATTCGTGTTTTTCTTCCAATACAGGATAAAAATATTTCTGTACTACTTGATCATACTCTATTAAACTGCATATAAAATTCTTTAATTTATCTTCAACATAGCTTTCATTTAAATTATAATGACAAGCTGAACATCCATAGTAAACATATCCTTTTTTCTTTCCTCCAGGTGCTTTACAAGTCATTACCTTACCACATTTTGGGCAAAGTAATTTTTGAAAAAATATATAAACTCTATCTCTACAAAATGATTGCTGATTTTTTATTTTCTGTTTTTGAATTTCTTCCCATTCTGCTCTCGATATAGTTGGTGCAACTATATCTTTATATACAATTACTTTTGATTTATCTTTATCTGTTTTATTTCTAACATAATCTCCAACATATATTTGATTATTTATAATTTGCTTAATTGCACTATCTGTCCACTTTCTTTCTGGATATAGTACTTTTTCTTCTTTTAATATTTCTGAAATTTGATAATAACTCTTTCCTTCAAGATACATTGCAAAAATTCTTTTTACTACCCAATTAGTAGCATTATCTATTCTAACAACTTTGTCTTTATCTCTATAATAACCTAATGGACATACTCCTGGTAAATGACCTGCTTTAATTGCTCCAGACATACCAAATTTCGTTCTTTCTGATACAATCTCTATTTCTAATTGTGAAAGTACAGTAAGCATTCTAATAAAGAATCTTCCATTTGCTGAACTTGTATCAACTTCATCTCTATCACAAACAAGATAACAATCATTTTCTTCAAGTCTTGTAATTAATGCCTCTAAATCTTTTACTGAACGAGTTACTCTATCTAGCTTATATGCAACTATACAATTAATTTTACCATTCTGCATATCGTTCATCATTTCTTGAAACCCTGGTCTGTGTTCCATATCTTTTGCAGATATTCCAGCATCTTTATAAATTTTATAGACATTAAATCTTTTAAATTTACATAGATCTTCTAATCTTTCTTGTTGTTCTCCTAAAGAAAATCCTTCTCTTGCTTGGTCTTCTGTACTTACACGAATATAAATTCCTGCTGTCATTTGTCTTGGTAGTTCTTTCTTAACTTCCATATCGCTCTCCTTTCTCTTAATTAAAAGATACTAAAAGCGGATTAACAAATTCTATAAAAGTAGAGCTTTCAGAATTTGTAACATTCGCATATTTGTCTTCTATGAAGCTTATCTTCGTTTTCAACTCGATAATTCCAAGAATACAAATAAAAGAGTATTAGATAGCTTTTATAACTAACTAATACTCTGTATATCTTTATTTACTTTTTGCACATATTACTTAAAAGAAAAATCAAATAAACTTCATATTAGTTAATTATTTAACCATTTCACGGAATTTTGCTAGTGGATACTTATTTGTTAAATTTCCTATATAGAAATACTCATGTTCATTAAAGAATAGAAATAATCTATCTTTAATTACAACTTGATGTGGTTCTACATAAGCTAAGTTTGAATTCTCAACTATTTGCAATCTTCCGTTCTTTTATCTTTGGTTCACAATTACTAAAAGTGCAAGCCCATTTAATTCTTGAACGTAAATCCTCATTCATTTTGATTTTTTTCTTAACAATTCGAATCATATCACAAAAACCTCCATTTTTCAAGACTTTTGGGCATAATTCAATTCTTCTGCATATAAAATATGACATAATTTTAAATTTTTTATTTCAAATGTAAGTCTTATCATAATTTTATATACGAAAAAAAGAAAAGTCCAAATTTTTCAATCTGAACTTTTCTTAATCTCATTTTCATCGTTTTCTTAATACCTTATTTTTCAAAGGTTTTAAGAGGTTCGACGAAAATACTTTATGGCTGGGGTAGTAGGATTCGAACCTACGCATCGGTGGGTCAGAGCCACCTGCCTTACCGCTTGGCTATACCCCAATTTAAATTTAAGAGCAAATAAGAAAAAATTATAATTTTTTCTTATTTGCTTCAAGTGTTTTAATATATTTTTATTTTTAATTTATACTTTTTCTGGTACTTCAGCCATTTCAGTACTTTGACCAGCATCACCAATTTTTATATCTCTAACATGATTAATTTTTTCCCATGTTGTTTCTCTTTTAAATAAACATTTAAAGTTTATAACTAACCAAGTACCCATAAAAACAGGATAACAAATTAGCCCTTTTAACATTGGTCTTATTGGTCTTCTATCTAATAACATTGTAATAACAGCTGTACCTATAGGTAATATAAATGTTGGAACTAAAAATCTTAAAATATTAATAAATAATTCTGTTTCTGTCATTCCATGTCCTGCATACATTATAAAGTTTGTTGCAAATAATATTAATGTTATTATAAACATTGGTATAGATCCAATAATATATAAAAAGCCGTCAAAATTCATCATTGTTTTATTTTCTTTAGCTGCTACTGCTAGGTCTTTTGTATATTCTTTTATACATTGTATATGTCCAACTGTCCATCTGCTTCTTTGTGACCAGCTTTGTTTAAAACCTACAGGTTGTTCATCATAGACAATTGCATCTGTTGCCCAACCAAGTTTTTTTCCTTTTATTATTCTTTTTAGTGAAAATTCTATATCTTCTGTTAATGTAACTGTATCCCATCCTTGTGGTTTTATTACATCAAATTTAACCATGAAGCCTGTTCCATTTAATAATGGTGATAATCCTAAATTGTATCTTGCTAAGTGATAAAATCTATGCATTGTCCAGTAAAATATTGCATATCCTGCTGTTATCCAACTGTCTGTTGGATTTTTTATATCTCTGTATCCTTGTACAACATCTTCTCCTTGGCATAATTTTATATTCATGTTTTTTATGAAATCTGGATGAACTATATTGTCTGCATCAAATACGAAAAATGCGTCATATGGTGCTTTTTCTTTTATTTTTTGTTTTAAAAACCAATCTAATGCATATCCTTTTGTTTTTTTGCTTTCATCAAATCTTTCATATACAATTGCTCCCGCTTCTTTAGCTATTTTAGCTGTGTTGTCTGTACAGTTATCTGCAATTACATATATGTCGTATAAATTTTTGTCATAATTTTGTTTTCTTAAACTTTCTACTAAATTTCCTACTACTGCTTCTTCATTATGTGCTGGTATTATTGCCATAAATCTGTGATTTTTGTTTTCAATTAATGGTTTGTCTTTTATTTTTACCAATGAGCATAAACTAACTACTATTTGATATAACCAAAATATTGTTATAATCCATACTAAAGCTTCTCTTAGTATATATAAATAATCCATCTTTTCTTACCTCTCTTTTTAATAATATTTTGTTTAATATTATTATGATACCTTTTTTATTATACTATTATTGTTAAAATTATGCAATATTTTTATTAAATTTTTATTAAATTATTATTAAATTATTTTTATAATATTTTATGGTTTAATTTGCTTCTTTTCATACAACTTGCATTTACTTTACCAAATTACATTTAACTTTTATAACATCAAACATTTATCATTAAATTGCAATTAACAACATACCTTATATAAAAAGCTTTTGGGAGGTAATTTTAATATGCAAACAAAGTATAAAGTAGCAATTGTTGGTGCAACTGGATTAGTTGGAAGAACTGTTTTAAAGGTTTTAGAAGAAAAAAATTATTCACGGCTTTTCTTATACTCTTTTTTCTTCTAAAAAATCTGCTGGAAGTAAAATTTCTTTTTTAAACGAAAATTATATTATTTGTGAATTAACAGAAAATTCATTCAATACACATTTTGATTTTGCAATTTTTTGTGCGGGTAGCTCAGTTTCTGAAAAATATATTCCAATTGCTGTAGAACATAATTGTATTGTAATTGATAACAGTAGTTTTTATAGGATGAATGAAAATGTTCCTTTGGTTGTGCCTGAAGTAAATTCTGAAGATATTTGCAAACATTGCGGTATAATTAGTAATCCAAATTGTTCTACTATTCAAGCTGTTGTTCCGTTAAAACCAATTAATGATAAATACAAAATTAAAAGAATTGTTTATTCTACATATCAAGCTGTTTCTGGTGCAGGACGTTTTGGTATAGAAGATTTAGAAAATAAAGCTAGTGGAACAAAGCTAAAAAAATTTCCATATTCAATATACAATAATTGTTTACCACATATTGATGATTTTACTAATGATGGATATACAAAAGAAGAATATAAAATGATAAATGAAACAAGAAAAATATTACATGAGCCACAACTTCCTATAACAGCTACAGCAGTAAGAGTTCCTGTTATAAATTGTCATCGGTGAGTCAATTAATATTGAATTAGATAAAGATTTTGATTTATACGATATTAAAGTAATGCTTGATAAATCTAATGGAATTATAGTTGCTGATAATCCGGAAAAAAACATATATCCTCTTGCTAGTAAAGTAAATGGAAATAATGAAGTATTTGTTGGAAGAATAAGAAGAGATTTTAGTGTTAAAAATGGTTTAAATCTTTGGGTAGTTGCAGACAATTTACGAAAAGGTGCTGCTTTAAATGCTGTTCAAATTCTTGAAAATCTTTGCAAAATATGATATAATTAGGTAAATACGTAAGAAATTAAAGAGGAGTACCAATTATATGAAAGATTATATAAAAAAAATAATTGAACAAGATACTGAATTTCAAAGCATTATATCTGAATTAATTAGCAATGAAACAGTTCAATCTATGAAAAATTTCAGACAACACTATGAAACAACATGTTTTGATCATTGTTATATGGTTTCATATTATTGCTATTTAATTTGTAAAAAATATAAATTAGATTATAAATCTGCTGCACGAGCTGGCATGATTCACGATTTATTCTTATACGACTGGCGTGTTAGACAACCAGAAAGAAAAGGATTACATGCATTCACCCATGGTAAAGTAGCATGCGAAAATGCTTGTAAATTATTCGATTTAAACGAAAAAGAAAAAGATATGATTATAAAACACATGTGGCCAGTTACAGTAAATATGCCAAAATCTATAGAAGGTTTTATTTTAACTTTTGTAGATAAATACTGTGCAATGTCTGAAACATTTGATATTTTCAAATCAAGATTATTTATGAAAAAAACCTTCAGATATGTATATTTATTTTTAAGTTTTCTAGTAATATAAAAAATAATAGGAAGTTTTTTAGCTTTCTATTATTTTTTACATACTAGAAAGTTATATTTTTCTAGTATGTAAAAAGCTAAAATTCTTCCTATTTATTTTCTCCAGCCCATCTTATCATTTTTAAATCTTTATATTTTGAAAGAACTGTTTTATATTTTTCGTATTCCTCTTCCCATAATGCATCTGGCACTTTGTCAAAAGCTACAAATATTTTTTCCGCTTCTGATAAATATATTAATTGTTCTTGTGGCGACATATTTTCATATTGTTGTGCAAATCTGTATAATTTGTCTAACATTTGGTTTGCTTCTATAAATGACCAAAAGTCTTTTACTTTCATTCCAAATAATTTTATCTGTAAAACCGCATATGCACACAGTGCAAATATTATAAATATTAATACATATGCTATTGCAAATATTGCCATATTTTCTCACATTCCTTCCGACTTCTTTTGTTTGATCTATTTTTGTTTTACATTATTTTATTTAAACCGATTGTTTTTAGTATAACATATATTATTTTTTTTTGCAATACTTGGCATTTACACTACTCGCCCACGTTCAGGTTCTGATAATTCTTCTTCGTAATTTAGTTTTATATAATCTGTAAGTGTTTTACTTACTTCTTTAATTACTTCAGATTGATTTTCTATTATTTGTTTTGGTGTATATTTTTTTAATAAAATGTCTTTTATAGAATCTCTTCCTTTAAAATTAGCAATTGTCTTATCTTCTCCGATATGTTTCTAAATCTATTGGCGTATCTAAAATTTTTCTAACACAATAGCCTATATATGTTTCTTCTATTGATTGTATATTATTTTCATCTTCTTCGACATCATGAGTATGACTATCATTGTCTGGATTTTCATCAATATCTCTAATTTCTATACTACTACCATTTTCAAGCTCTTTATCATGTTCATTATGTTTATTTGCTTTATCATTCATTTTGTCTACTTCATCTGTTCCAGCACCTTTAGTGTTACTATATTGTCTTACAGCAGAACTTTGTGGAAAAGTTCTTTGGGTTTCAAGCTCTAAGGCTAAATTATCATTTGAACCTCTTTCTTTTGTAGTATATTTTAATTCAAGCCCTGAGGTTTCATCATAGCCAACTTGTAAATACTCGTTACCATTTCCGTTTACAATTTTAAAACTTGAATTTACTGTTTCTTTATTTACTCTTCCATCATTATTTATTGTTGTTTGACTTTCTGCAGGATTTGTTCCTTTTGATGTATCTAATGTTAATATATCTTCACCTAAAGGTACAGCATCTCCATTGTTTAATATTGCTACAAATGAATATTTATTGCTAGTTTTTCCAGTTGCAGATTCTAATCCACTTGTTGTTACAACAGCAATTTTGCACGCACCTTTTATTCCATGTTCTTTTAGTCCTAATAAATTTCCTAATGTTTTTCCCTTTAAATATGTGTTTAAAGATGTTTCTTCTCTTGTATCTAATTTACTTGCATCTCTAGATTTTATTTTTTTATCTTCTTCTTTTTTACCATTTTTAACTAATTCTTTATCTGGATTTATTTCATCTATAGACATATTTTTTTCATCAATTCCAATTGCTCTAGCAATACTTTTACGTCTTTTGTCTTCTGTTTCGTTTAGGTCAAGTATTTCTTTACTGTTTTCTATTTCTTGCAATTGTTCCAATAAATCTCGGCTTTCAGCATATTTTTCACTTAAAACAATGAAATTATAACTGTCGTTTTTATTATTTCCACCTATAACTTCACCATCTTCAAAACAATATCTTTCAACATTTATACTATTTCCATTTTTATCTGTTCTTTTTTCCATAACAACAAAAACTGGTTTTTCCTTTTTAACTTTTTCTCCGTTTATATTTTCTTCAAGCATTATTGTTCCAATATATTTCACATTTACAACTTCATTTAGTGGTTTATTTTCTGAGCTTTCTAAAATTTTTGCATTATTTAAATCTTCATTTAAAAGTTTCATTTCTCTTTGTGTTCTTAAATTTCTCATTATATCTAAAATTTTTTCTCTATCCATTTAAATCTAAATCTCCTTTATCTATTTTATATGCTAAAAAGTTTTACTTTCCTAGTATATAAAAGTTACAATTGCTAGCCCTTTGAGATTTTCTTTTTAGTTGAAAACTCAAATCGGGTGATAAAATTTAATATTATTAATAGGTAATCTATATTTTTTATTTTTCTATTGTTTTAATGTAATTCGCAATTAAATCATAATTACTAACTTCTTTTATTTCACATTCTACAAACTTTCCAATTAGATTGTTTTTACCTGGTTTATCATTTTTTACATAAACAATGCCATCAATTTCAGGCACATCTTGCATTGTTCTTCCTATATAATATTTTCCATCAAAAGATATATCTTCTATTAGAATTTCATACTTTTTATTTAGTTTTTTTAGTAAATTTTCTTTTGAAATTTTTTGTTGTTCTTTCATTATTTTGTTATATCTTGCTTTTTTAGTATTTCCATGTATTTGGTCTGGTAAAAGAGCTGCTGGTGTTCCTTCTTCTTTTGAATACATAAATGTTCCTAGTTTTTCAAATTTTGCATTTTTTACAAATTCTAATAACTCGTTAAAATCTTCTTCAGTTTCTCCTGGGAAACCAACAATTAAGCTTGTTCTAAGTGTTACATTAGGTATTTTTTCTCTTATTTTTTTTATTAAACTTATAATTTCTTCTTTATTTGTTTTTCTATTCATTTTCTTTAAAATTTTATTTGAAATATGTTGAATTGGAATATCAAAATATTTTGCAACTTTTGGTTCATTTGCTACTAAATTTATTAATTCATCATCAATTCCTTCTGGATATGAATATAAAAATCTTATCCATTTAATTTCTTCTATTTTACTAATTTCATGTATAAGTTCAGCTAATTTATTTTCTCCATATATGTCTACCCCATATTTAGTTGTATCTTGTGCTATTATTATTATTTCTTTAATTCCTTTTTTAGCAAGTTCTTTTGCCTCTGTTACAATTTCTTCTATTTTTCTGCTTACAAAAGGACCTCTTATGTATGGAATTGCACAATATGTACACTTATTGCTACAACCTTCTCCTATTTTTAGGTATGCATAATTTTTTCCTGTAGTAACAACTCTATCTAAAAAATTTTCTTCTGTTGGCATTGGCATTTGTGGAATTTGAGTTATTTTCTTTGAGCTTTTAGTTTTTGATTTTATAACAATATCCCTTTTTACTAAATCGTCTATTTTTTCCCATAATTGATTATATTCATCTATTTTTATGAATAAATCGACCTCTGGTAATGCTTTTATTAATTCATCATAATATCTTTGAACTAGGCATCCCATTACAATTAAATATTTGCATCTTTGTTTTTTATATTCAGCCATTTCTAAAATGGTGTTTATTGCTTCTTCTTTTGCTGATTCTATAAATCCACATGTGTTTATTACTAATATGTCTGCTTTTGTTTCATCATTTACTATTTTATAATTATTTTTTTTAAATAGTCCAATTGCTACTTCTGTATCTATTAAATTTTTGCTACATCCTAATGAGATAAATCCTACATTCATTTTATTCCCTCCACGTAATAATTAAGCATTATGGCTACAAATATGCTTTCTTGTAAGCTCCATTAAGTCTAATTTTGTAAATCCCTCTACTTGTGTTTTGCTTCTATCTTTTTTTAATTCTTCTTTTAATATACTTTCTATTTTTTCTCTATTTGACTTTTGTTTCATGTCAATATAGTCTATTATAATTATTCCACCAATATCTCTTAATCTTAATTGTTTTGCAATTTCTATGGTTGCTTCTTCATTGACTTTATATACTGTTTGTTCTAAATTTTTACCACCTGTATATTTTCCTGTATTAACATCAATTGCAGTTAATGCCTCTGTTTTGTCTATTGTAATGAATCCTCCACATTTTAGCCAAATTTTTCTATTTTGAATTTTTTTTATTTGTTTTTTTATTTCTAGCATATCAAAAATATTTTCATTTAATTCTACTTTAATATTTTTATATTCTGTAATATTATTTTTAAGATTTTCTATTTCTGTTAATGTTTCGTTGTTATTTACAATTATTTTGTCAATTTTTTTTGAAGACATATCTATTAACATTTTTTCTATAATATTTTCACTTTTATAAACAATTTGTGGTTTTATTATTTCTGAATTTACATTTGTTTCTATGATTTTGTTCCATTTTTCTTCTATAAATTTTATGTCTTCTATTATTTCTTTTTCTTTTCCTTTTGCAGATGTTCTAATTATTGCTCCATTTCCATTTGATAAATTTTTTTTAACAATTTCCTTTAGTCTTTCTTGTTCTTTTTTATCTTCAATTTTTTGTGAAACTGTAATAATATTTGTATTAGGCATTAATGCAACATATTTACTTGGTAAGTTTATATGTGTTGAAACTCTTGCTCCTTTATCTGCATTACTATCTTTTTTTACTTGAACTAAAATTTTTTGCCCAGGTTTTATTATGTCAGAAATTGAAATTGTTTCATCTAATTTTTCTTTGGTTTCATCAACTTTTGGTAATATATCTTTTAAATGTATTAAACTATTTTTTTCTGTTCCAATGTCTATAAAAGCTGATTGCATTCCTTTTACTATATTTCTTACAATTCCAATATAAATATTACCTTCTTTGCGAATGTCACTATCTGTTTCTTCGTAATATTCTGTTAATTCTCCATTTTCTGTTAACCCTATAATTTTTATATTGTTTTTATTTTGTATTAATAATTCTGTCATTTTTACCTTCCTTTAATTAAATTTGTTCATTGCAATATCTATTCCATTTTTTAATATTTCAGTTACAGCATTTTTTGCACATAATACACCTTCGTCTAATATTTTTAGCTCATTTTCTGGAACTTTACCTATTACATAATCTATTAAATTACTTTTTTCAGTTGGTTTTCCTATGCCTATTCTTATTCTTTTAAAATCTTTGCTATTTAATTCGTGTATAACAGACTTCATTCCATTATGAGAACCTGCACTTCCTGATTTTCTTATTTTTATTTTTCCTTTTTCTATGTCCATGTCGTCATAAATAACGATTAAATTTTTTATATCAATTTTGTAAAAGTTCATTATTTCAATTATGCTTTCACCGCTTAAATTCATGTATGTTTGTGGCTTTAGTAATATTACTTTTTCTCCTTCTATTATACCTGTTCCATATAATCCTTTAAATTTATTTTTATTTACATTTATATTGTATTGTTCTGCTATTTTGTTTATAGCATTAAATCCCATGTTATGTCGTGTTTTGCTATATTCATTTTCTGGATTTCCTAAACCTACTATTAAAAACATTTTTATACTTCCTTCGTTTTTATATTATACATAATTATTTTACTCTATATGTTAAAAAATAGCAAGTCTTTATTACGGCAAAAAAACAGCTAAAACATTATTTAGCTGTTTTTTTATTTATTATTCTGCTGATTCTTCTGTTTCTGGAGCTTCATAAGCTTCTAATATAGCTTTTTGAATTTTTTCTCTAGTGTCAGCATTAATTGGATGAGCTATATC
>CAKPHJ010000026.1 GCA_934157205.1 uncultured Clostridia bacterium | reverse complement strand
ATAAACTTGCAGAAAGAAAATATTATATGAATAATTGCAATAATTGATAAAAGATGGAGAAGTATAGCTCCATCTTTTATCAATTATTTTTTACAAAAATTAAGAACTGGTTTAAACAAACTTTTAATAAAAATAATATGCATGTTTAATACATATTATTTTAAAAAAAACATTGACAGTTGAATATCTATTCAATTATAATATAGTTGAGTTGAATAAATACTCAATTGTTACAAAGGAGGGATTATATGTCTAAAAATGAATTTATATGTGATTGCAATATAATACATGAAAATACAGTAAATGAAACAATAAGCAAAATGCCCGAAGAAGATGTATTTAATAAAATTGCAGAGTTTTTTAAAATTTTAGGTGATACAACAAGAGCTAAAATACTATTTGCTTTAGATTTAAATGAAATGTGTGTATGTGATATTGCTAATGTATTAAATATGAGCAAATCATCAATATCACATCAATTAGGAACATTGCGTAGAATGAATATAGTAAAGTGCAGAAGAAAAGGTAAGGAAGTTTATTATACATTAGATGATAACCATATAAAAGAAGTATTTGAAGTAGCTCTTGAACATATAGAGCATAAAAAATAAGGAAAATAGGTTTGAAAAATAATTTAAAATACATATTTAAAATTAAACTTTATACATTAAAAGAAAGGAATGTCAATAATTATGAAAAAAAGATTATATTTAATTATTATATCATTTATATTATTCGTATTTTCAATTTTAGTAAGATTTGAAAACGTATGGATAAACAATATTATTTATATTATAAGTTATTTATTAGTTGGAGCTAAAATTGTGCAGAAAGCTGTAAAAAACATATTAAAAGGAGAAGTATTTGATGAAAATTTTTTAATGGCAATTGCTACCCTTGGTGCGTTTGGTATAGGGGAATTTCCAGAAGCAGTAGCTGTAATGCTATTTTATCAAATAGGAGAATTATTTCAAGATTATGCATTAGATAAGTCGAGAAAATCAATTGCTAGTTTAATGGATATTAGACCAGATTATGCAAATGTAAATAGAAATTCAAAAATAGAAAAAGTAAATCCGTCAGATGTTAAAATTGGTGAAATAATCACAGTAAAACCAGGTGAGAAAATACCTTTAGATGGTATTATAAAAACAGGAAGTTCTATGGTAGATACATCAGCTTTAACAGGAGAATCTATACCTAGAGAGGTTACAGTAGGAGATGATGTTTTAAGCGGATATATAAATAAAAATGGACTACTTACAATTGAAGTAGTTAAAGAATTTGGAGAATCTACAGTTAGTAAAATTTTAGATTTAGTTGAAAATGCTAGTAATAAAAAATCTCAATCTGAAAAATTTATCAGCAAATTTGCTAAATATTATACTCCTATTGTAGTAATAGTTGCACTTATACTTGCACTCATACCACCTTTTATATTTAAAGGAACAACATTTGTAGAATGGATATATAGAGCACTGACATTTTTAGTTGTATCTTGTCCTTGTGCATTAGTTATATCAATACCTTTAGGCTTTTTTGGTGGAATAGGGGGAGCTTCTAAAATTGGTGTTTTAATAAAAGGAAGTAATTATCTAGAAATGTTATCAAATACAGAAATAGTAGTATTTGACAAAACAGGAACATTAACAGAAGGCGTTTTTGAGGTACAAAATGTAAATGCAATAGGAATAAGCCAAAAAGAATTAATAAAAATTGTAGCATATGCGGAAAACTTTTCTAATCACCCAACTGCTGAATCAATAAAAAGAGCGTATGGCGAAGAAATTAATAAAGAATTAGTTGGTAAAACAGAAGAGATTAGTGGTTATGGAATTGAGGCAATAGTAGAAGATAAAGAAGTTTTAGTTGGAAATGAAAAACTAATGAAAAAAAGAAACATTGATTTTGAAAAATGTAATGAAGTAGGAACTATATTATATGTTGCAATAAATAATAAATTTGCAGGACATATACTAATTTCAGATAAAATAAAAAATGATTCTAAACTTGCAATTGACGAATTGAAAAAATTAAATGTAAAGAAAACAGTTATGCTTACAGGAGACAGAAAAGAAGTGGGAGAAGCAGTTGCTAAAAAATTAGAATTAGACGAGGTTTATACAGAATTACTACCTGATGGAAAAGTAAAAAAAGTTGAAGAATTAATAAAAGAAAAATCAAAAAATGGAAAGGTAGTATTTGTTGGTGATGGAATAAATGATGCTCCTGTTCTTGCATTATCTGATATTGGTATTGCAATGGGTGGATTGGGATCAGACGCGGCAATTGAAGCGGCAGATATTGTTATTATGACAGATGAAACATCTAAAATAAGTAAAACAATGAAAATTTCTAAAAAAACAATGAGAATAGTTAAAGAAAATATAATATTTGCAATTTTTGTTAAAATAATGGTATTAATATTAAGTGCAATTGGAATTGCAAACATGTGGGAAGCAGTATTCGCAGATGTAGGTGTTTCAATACTTGCAATTATAAATTCTTTAAGAATGTTAAGGGTAAAAGAGTAATTGACAATTACTCTTCTGCATTATATAATAAAATTGAAATAAAATCAGAAAAGCAAATTATAAAAAGAATGGAAGTAAAAAAATGCTTAATCAATTTTCAAGAACAGAATTATTAATAGGAAAAGAAGGAATAAAAAAATTAAATAATGCTAAAGTTGCAATATTTGGACTAGGAGGAGTAGGTTCTTTTGTATTAGAAGGGCTTGTAAGAGCGGGAATAGAAAACTTTATTTTAGTAGATGATGATAAAATATGTTTAACAAATTTAAATAGACAAATAATTGCTACTAGAAAAACAATAGGAAAATATAAGGTTGATGTTGCAAAAGAAAGAATTTTAGAAATAAATCCTAATTCAAAAGTAGAAACATACAAAGAATTTTTTATGCCAAATTCAGACTCTAACATTATAAAAAATGATATAACATACATTGTAGATTGTATTGACACAGTAACTGCAAAAATAGAATTAGTTATGCAAGCACAAAAGTTTAATATACCTATAATATCAGCTATGGGAACTGGAAACAAACTTGATCCATCAAAATTCGAAATAACAGATATATACAAAACTAGTATATGTCCATTAGCAAAAGTTATGAGAAAAGAGCTTAGAAAAAGAAATATAAAAAGTTTAAAAGTTATTTTTTCAAAAGAAGAACCAATAAAACCAGATGAAACACTAGAATGTAGCTGTAAAACCAATTGTATATGTCCTCCAGGAACAAAAAGAAAATGTTCACAAAGAAATCAAGTTCCAGGAAGTATATCATTTGTTCCTTCTACAGCAGGACTTATGATTGCAAGTGAAGTAGTAAAAGATATAATAAAACAAGGAGTAAATTAAATTGGATACAAAAAAGTATATATACTTAGATTATGCTGCAAATACACCAGTTGATACTGACGTTTTAAAAGTTTTTAATGAAACAACATTAAAATATTTTGCTAATCCAAATTCTACGCATGAATTAGGAAAAAAAGCAAAGGAAAAAATTGAAAATGCAACACAAAATATATTAAAAATGTTTCAAAATAATGCTAATTTAAATCAAAATTCAGAAATTATATATACATCTGGATCTAGTGAGTCAAATAATTTAGCAATAAAAGGAGTTGCAAATAGTTATAAAGAAAATGGAAAACATATAATTACTACATTTTTAGAACATTCTTCGGTAAGTAGTCCATTAACATATCTAAAAGAGCAAGGATATGAAATTGATATTTTAAACATAAATAATGATGGTAAAATAGATATTGAACATTTAAAAAGCTTAATAAGAAAAGATACTATCCTTGTATCTATTGGATATGTAGATAGTGAAGTAGGAATTGTACAACCTATAAATGAAATTGCAAATATAATAAAACAATATGAAAATTGTTTTTTACATGTTGATTGTACACAAGCTATCGGAAAAATCAATTTAAATTTAGAAAATGTTGATTTAATATCATTTAGTCCACATAAATTTTATGGATTAAATGGTTTTGGAGCATTAATAAAAAGAAAAGATATTGTTTTAGAACCATTAATAAATGGCGGTGCAAGTACAACAATTTATAGAAGCGGAACACCTGTACTAGGACAAATTAGCAGCATGGAAAAAGCTTTAGAAATAACCTTTGAAAATTTTGAACAAAGAAAAGAATATGTAAAAAAATTAAATGAAAAAATAAGAAACTATATGAAAAAATATAGTGACATAAAAATTAATACAATATCAAACGAAAATCCTTACATATTAAATATAAGTGTAATGGGAGTAAAAGCAGTTGATTTTAAGAAAAAATTAGAAGAATATGGAGTATGTATTTCTATTAAATCTGCATGCACTGTAACTATTACACCTTCTAGGATTGTAATGGCTATGACACATGACAGAAAAAGAGCATTGTCAGCATGGAGAATAAGTTTAAGTCATTTAACAACAGAAGAAGAAATAGACGAATTTCTTAAAATATTTGAAAGGATTTATAAAAATGGAAAGATATGAAGAAATAGAAAAAAGCATAATAACAACATATAGAAAAAAAATATGGAGCCAATTTATAAAAGGAATAAAAGAATTTAATATGGTTCAAGAAGGAGATAAAATTGCTGTTTGCATTTCAGGTGGTAAAGATTCTATGCTTCTTGCTAAATGTATGCAAGAGTTAAAAAAACACAGACAAATTCAATTTGAACTTGTATTTCTTGTTATGGATCCAGGGTATAATCAAATAAACAGACAAAAAGTAATAAATAATGCCAAATTATTAAATATACCTATAACTATATTTGAAACCAACATATTCGAAGCAGTTGAAAAAATAGATGATCACCCTTGTTATGTATGTGCTAGAATGAGAAGAGGGTATTTATATAGAAAAGCACAAGAGCTTGGTTGTAACAAAATAGCTTTAGGACATCATTTTGATGATGTTATAGAAACTATATTAATGGGAATGCTTTATGGAGCACAAATGCAAACCATGATGCCAAAATTGCATAGTACATATCATGAAGGAATGGAACTTATTAGACCTTTATATTATGTAAAAGAAGCGGACATAATAAGATGGAAAGAACGTAATGATTTACATTTTATACAATGTGCATGTAGATTTACAGAGCATTGTACAATGTGTGATAATGGAGGTGGTGGCTCTAAAAGAGAAGAAATGAAAAAATTACTAAAACAATTAAGAAAAGTATATGATAAAGTTGATATGAACATATACAATAGTACAAAAAATGTTAATTTAAATACAATCATATCATATGTAAAAGATGGAAAAACGCATCATTTTATGGATGATTATGACAAAAAAGGAGGAAAAAATAATGGAATATAGATATACACCAGAGGGTGTTTGTTCAATGGAAATGATATTTGAAATTGAAAATAATATAATAAAAAATTTAAAAATTATAGGTGGATGTCCAGGAAACACAGTGGGAGTAGCAGAATTAGTAAAAAATAGAAAAGTTGAAGATGTTATAAAATTACTAAAAAATATACCATGTGGAAATAGAGGAACATCATGTCCAGACCAAGTAGCAATAGCATTAGAAAAATATTTGTCTCATTAGGAGGGTAATTATATGGGAAGAACAAAATTGTCTGAAAGAGTCTTGCCTACATATACAAAAGGCGAAGAAATATTTAATATGGTTTCACATATAATAGGTGGAGTTGTTCGGAATAGTAGCAATTGTATTATGTAGCATTGTTGCCGCAAAACATCATAATGCATATGGAGTGGTTTCAGGGGTTGTTTTTGGAACTACATTATTAATACTATATACAATGTCTAGTATATATCATGGGTTAAACCCAAAATTGAAAGCAAAAAAAGTTTTTCAAGTTATAGATCACTGTTCAATATTTTTATTAATAGCTGGTTCATATACTCCATTTACATTATGTACTTTAAGACAATATAATACAGCACTTCGGTTGGTCAATTTTTGGAATTGTATGGGGAATTGCACTTTTTGGAATTACCTTAAATGCTATAGACTTAAAACAATTCAAAAAATTTTCAATGATATGCTATTTAATTATGGGTTGGTGCATTATTTTAAAAATAAATGTTATTATAGAATCTTTAGGAATTTCACGGATTTTTATTGCTTTTAGGTGGTGGCATCTGTTATACTATTGGTGCAGTCTTATATGGACTAGGAAAAAAGAAGAAATGGATGCATTCAATATTTCATGTTTTATGTGTTATTTCAAGTATTATGCATTTACTTTGCATATTAATTTATGTAATATAGAATAGATAGGAAAGTGAATAAAATGGAACAAGTGAAAAGAGAAGAAAAAAACAGCAGAAAAATCAAATCGAAGCAAATAAACAAAAAAACAATAAAAAAAATATTTATAACAATCATTATAATAATTTTATTATTTCTAATTGGAATAATAGCCAATAATTATATAGTATTTGATAAAAACGAAAAAACAAATTTAATAATAAACAATAAAAATGTAACATCAAACTTAAAAAATGATATTTTAATACAAGATGGAATAATATATTTATCAAAAGCAGATATAGGTAATTTTTTTGATAAATACATTTACGAAGAAAAAGATACAAATAAAATTATAACAACATACGAAAAGAAAATAGCAGAAATTGATTTTGAAAATAATAACATAACTATTAATGGATCAAATAAAAATATATATGCTCATGCAATAAAAGAAGGAAATGTTATATATTTACCAATTTCAGAAATGAAAGACGTATACGATATTGAAATAGATAATATTGAAAATACAAAAACTATAACTATGGATTCATTAGAAAAAGAGCAAAAAAAGGCAATTGTGTCTTCAAATTTATCTGTTAAATCATCTACAAAGTTTTTGTCAAAAACTATTGACAAAATAAAAAAAGGAGACACAGTAATTGTTATTTCTTCTGAAAATGGATATTCTAAAATTAGAACATCAAATGGAAAAATAGGATATATAAAAACAAAAAAATTAGAAAATGAACATACAGTTAGAGAAAATATGGAAGAAGAAAAGCAAATTAATGGAAAAGTAAATTTAACTTGGGATTATTTTTCAACTGTAGCTTCAGCACCAGATAGAACTGGGACAAGTATAGATGGCATAAATGTTGTATCACCTGCATTTTTCTACATTGACGAAAATGCAAGATTTAACGAAAATATTGGTGACGAAGGAGAAGCCTATATCCAATGGGCACATAACAATGGATATAAAATATGGCCAATTTTATCTAATGCAGAAGCTGGAATAGATGTTACTTCAAAAATAATGAACAATTATACGTATAGACAAAAACTTATAGAAAGAATAGTTAATGTATGTGTAAAATATAAATTAGATGGAATAAATATAGATTTTGAAAATATGAAACAAGAAGATAAAGACTTATATTCAAGATTTATTATAGAATTAACTCCAAGATTAAAAGAAATAGGACTAGTTACCTCAGTAGATGTTACTGCACCAGATGGTTCAGAAACATGGTCAATGTGTTTTGACAGAAATGTAATTGGAGATGTAGCAGATTATATAGTATTTATGGCATATGATGAATATGGAGCATCAAGTACAAAACCAGGTACAACAGCAGGGTATGATTGGGTTAAATTAGGACTAAATAAATTTTTGCAAACAGAAGAGATTGAATCTAATAAAATAATACTTGCAATACCTTTTTACACAAGAGTTTGGACAACAAATTCAGAAGGAAAAACAATTAGTAAAACAGTATCTATGAAAAATATAGATAAAGTTATACCAGATGGAGCAGAAAAAAAATGGGATGACAATTTAAAACAAAATTATGTTGAATACACAGATGAAAACGGCTATAAAAAGCAAATATGGATTGAAGACAATGATTCACTAAAAGAAAAACTATCTTTAGTTACAGACAATAATCTAGCAGGAGTTGGGTCATGGCAGTTAGGTATGGAAACAGAAGATGTATGGAATTTAATAAAAAATAGCTTGACATTAAATAAATAGCTATATATAATAACATTAGTATGCACAATGTGGAGGTATTTTAAAAACAAATGCAACAAAACAAAGATATTTTAAACATAGCAAAAGAGTATAATAATCTAACAGATGAACAAATAATATCACGGAATACATCAAGGTGACGAAAATGCTTTATCATATATATTAAACAAATATAAAGAATTAGTAAATATTAAAGTTAGTAAATACTTTATGATTGGAGCAGAAAAAGAAGATATTGTTCAAGAAGGAATGATAGGTCTTTTTAAAGCTGTAAAAAGCTTTAATCCGGAAAAACAAAATACATTTAAATCATTTGCTAATATATGTATTGAAAGACAACTAATTACAGCAATTAAAAGTTCAAACAGACAAAAACATATACCATTAAACTCATATTTGTCACTAAACATAGCAGCATATGATAACAATGAAGATGATAGTGTAGAACTAATAGATACATTTAACAGCAAAGTTATTGAAGACCCATTAGAAACAATAATGAAAAAAGAATATTATTCTGAAATAGAAAATGCAGTTAATAAAAATTTAAGTAAATTTGAAAAAAATGTTTTAAATAGATTTATAAATGGTAAAAGTTATGCAGTAATAGCAAAAGAATTAAATGCACCTGTAAAATCAATAGATAATGCTATACAAAGAATAAGAAAAAAAGCAAGAACCAATAAGAAAGATTAAAAATTCTTATTGGTTCTTTTGTAAGAGGAGAAATATCAATTAATGATATTTCTCCTACTCAATTTGGGGCTTCCAACGGGAATTGAACCCGTGACCTCAGCCTTACCAAGGCTGCACTCTACCAACTGAGCTATGGAAGCAAAAATTACAAATCTAGGTCATATTATATAATAATTAAATTTAAATGTAAACATTTCTATTTACATTTTTCAAAAAAAGTATTAAAATTATGTCATAGAAAAAAATGCTATATAAGGAGGAATTACTGTGATTAAAATTACATTAAAAGATGGAGCTGTTATAGAAACTGAAAAAGGATCATCTATTTTAGAAGTTACAAAAAAAATAAGTGAGGGTTTAGCCAGAAATGCAACATGTGGAGAAATTAATGGAGAAATAAAAGACCTAAGATATAAAATAAATGAAGATTGCACATTAATTATACATACATTCAAAGAAGAAGATATAGAAGGAAAAAAAGCATATTGGCATACAACATCACACATAATGGCTCAAGCTATAAAAAGATTATTTCCAACTGCAAAACTTGCAATAGGACCAGCTATTAACGAAGGTTTTTATTATGACTTTGATGTAGAAAAACCATTTACAGATGATGATAAATCAAAAATAGAAGAAGAAATGAAAAAAATTATAAAAGAAGACATAAAAATAGAACGTTTTTCATTACCTAAAAAAGAAGCATTAGAATTAATGAAAAATGAACCTTACAAAGTAGAACTTATAGAAGAATTACCAGAAGGAGAAGAAATAAGTTTTTATAAACAAGGAGAATTTACAGACCTTTGTGCAGGACCACACTTACAAAGTACTGGAAAAGTAAAAGCTGTAAAAATATTATCATCTTCAGGGGCATACTGGAGAGGTGATGAACACAATAAAATGTTGCAAAGAATTTATGCAATATCATTTCCAAAATCAAGTCAAGTTGACGAATATTTACAAAAACTAGAAGAAGCAAGACAACGTGACCATAGAAGAATTGGTAAAGAACAAGAACTATTTATGACACATCCATTAGTTGGTTCAGGCTTACCTATGTATTTACCAAATGGAGCAACAATAAGAAGAATTCTAGAAAGATATATACAAGACAAAGAAATAGCACTAGGATATAGCCATGTATACACACCATCACTTGCAAATGTAGATTTATATAAAACAAGTGGTCATTGGGATCACTATAAAGAAGACATGTTTCCTGTTATGAAATTAGACAATGAAGAACTAGTATTAAGACCTATGAATTGTCCACATCATATGTTAGTATACAAAAATAAAATGCATTCATATAGAGATTTACCAATAAGAATTGGAGAATTGGCTCATGACTTTAGATACGAAGCAAGTGGAAGTGTTTGTGGAATAGAAAGAGTTCGTGAAATGTGCCAAAATGATGCTCATTTATTTGTTAGACCAGATCAAATAAAAGAAGAAGTTGGAAGAGTAGTACAATTAATACTTTCTGTTTATAAAGATTTTGGATTTAAAGACTACGAATTTAGACTATCATTAAGAGATAAAAAAGACAAACATAAATATTTTGATGATGACGAAATGTGGGAAAAAGCTGAAAGTCAGTTAAGAGAAATTTTAACAGATTTAGGAATAAACTTTTATGAAGCAGAAGGAGAAGCAGCATTTTATGGACCAAAATTAGATGTTCAATTAAAATCTTCAATAGGACATGATGTAACAGTTTCAACTTGTCAACTAGACTTTTTACTTCCAGAAAGATTTAAACTTGAATATATAGGAGAAGATGGTGAAAAACATAGACCTGTTGTTATACATAGAGCTATATTAGGAACTTCAGATAGATTTATGTGTTTCTTAATAGAAGAAACTAAAGGAGCATTTCCAACATGGCTTTCACCAGTACAAGTTAAAATATTACCTATTACAGACAAGCAACACGAATATAGTCATAAACTAGCAGAACAATTTACTAAAAAAGGTATGCGTGTTACAGTTGATGACAGAAACGAAAAAACAGGTTATAAAATTAGAGAAGCTCAACTTGAAAAAGTTCCATATATGCTTATTGTAGGAGCAAAAGAAGTAGAAGAAAATACAGTGTCAGTACGTTCTAGAAAAAATGGAGATATTGGAACAATGAAAATTGCTGATTTTCAAGAAAAAGTTTTAAAAGAAATAGAAGAAAGAACAAGAGAATCATAAAACTTTTCTATGCTAGGAAAGTATAATTTTCCTAGCATAGAATATATTTAAGCTTTTATTACTATGTATGTGCTATTAAAGCAAAACAAGAAAGGATTGAAATTTAAAATGAAAATAGGAATTGTAGGCTTACCAAATGTAGGAAAAAGTACATTATTTAACAGTATTACAAAAGCTGGTGCAGAATGTGCAAATTATCCATTTTGTACAATAGAGCCAAATGTTGGAGTAGTACCAGTACCAGACGAAAGATTAGATGAATTAACAAAAATGTACAATCCACAAAAAACAACACATGCTGTTATTGAATTTGTTGATATTGCAGGACTTGTAAAAGGGGCAAGTAAAGGAGAAGGCTTAGGAAACAAATTTTTATCACATATTCGTGAAACAGACAGTATATGTGAAGTTGTAAGATGTTTTAATAATTCAAATGTTGTACATGTAGACGGAACAATAGATCCTATAAGAGATATAGAAACAATTAATTTAGAATTAATATTTGCAGATATTGAAACTGTTAATAAAAGACTAGATAAAGCAAGAAAAAATTTAAAAGCAGATAAAAAATATCAAGAAGAAATAGATTTATTAGAAAAAATAAAAGAAAATCTTGAAAATGGAATATCAGCTAGAGCAATAGATTTTAATGAAGATGAAAAAGCTTTAGTAAAAGACATGTTTTTGTTAACAACTAAGCCAATTTTATATATAGCAAATATTTCAGAAGAACAAATTGAAAATAGTGAAAATGATGAAATGGTTAAAAAAGTAAAAGAATATGCAAAAAAAGAAAATGCAGAAGTAATTCCTTTGTGTATAAAAATAGAAGAAGAACTATCTGGATTAGACGAAAATGACAAAAATGAAATGCTAGAAGCTCTTGGTTTAGAAGAATCTGGGTTAGATAAAGTAATTAAAAAAAGTTATGACTTATTAGGGCTTATGTCATTTTTAACAGCAGGAGAACCAGAAGTAAGAGCTTGGACAATAAAAAAAGGAACTAAAGCACCACAAGCTGCTGGAAAAATTCATTCAGACATAGAAAGAGGTTTTATAAAAGCAGAGGTTGTTTCATTTAATGATCTAATAAATGCTGGCTCAATGGTTAATGCAAAAGAAAAAGGATTAGTTCGTTCAGAGGGAAAAGAATATGTTATGCAAGATGGAGACATTGTTTTGTTTAAATTTAATGTATAACAATGTAATAGAAATGTAATATAAAATTAAAATAAAATTATTGACATATACATACAAAAAGTATAAAATTATTAATGAAAACAAAAGAAAATGTTAAAATTTATAGTTAAATAAATTTTATTTAACTGTGAATAATAACAAAAAATTAAAATTATATATTTTTTAGAATAATTTGCTTGAAATCTACATAAAAAGGTGGTATAATAAAAAGCGAATGTAAGAATACTAATAAAAATATATAAAGTGAGGAGAATTTAAAATGGAAAAATCAAATTTAATCAAATCAATTTCAATTTTACTAATAAGTGCAATGCTTATTTTATGGAGTACAAGCGTTTTCGCTGATAACACTACAGAGGACTGGAATGATTTAACAAACACAGTATCTAACAATACTACTGCAAACAATACAGCAAATGCAGCAGCAAACTTAACTGCAAATAATACAACAGCAGCAAATAGCACAGCAAATTCAACTAATGCATTAGCAAATACAACAAACAAAACAAATAATACAAGTGCTTACACAAACACAAATTTACCTAAAACAGGTATTGAAGATTCAATTCCAGTTGCATTATTAGTTGCAGTATTTGGAATTTCAGCAGTATTTGCATATAAAAAAGTTAAAGAATATAGAAATATTTAAATAATATAAACTAACAAAACGAAAGACTTTTAGAGAGAACTAAAAGTCTTTTGCTATGTCAATTTACATTTAACAATAAATCTATTAGAATTAAAATTATTACATGTAACAAGAGTAAGTAATTTCTCAGAATTATTGTAATTGTAAATAGGTGATAAATCAGAAGAACTTACTTCATAAACATTTTCAATTAAATATGAATATTTAATATTATTATTATCATAAACAAAAACTAAATCATCTTTTTCTAGTGTAAATATTTTACTAAAAAACATATTGTTATTGTAATTATGACCAGCAATGCAAATATTACCATATTCTCCAATATTATTACCATAAAATTTACATGGTGCAATTTTCAACAAATCTTCATTCAAATTTGAAAAAATAGGATAATATATATTTAGTTTTGGAATTTCAATTCTACCAATGATAATATCTGTCTCATTATTATCTGAAATTTCATTTTTAGAAGAATATAATTTATAAATATTATAATTCTTAGCTAGAGAGGTGGCTAATTTTTCTTTTGTATATAAATTTGTAAAATATACAACAATCCAAATAAGTAAAAACAAAATCATCAGTAATGAACAATACAATTGAAATTTGAAAATTTTTGATTTTAATTTTTGTTTTTCATTTAATTTTATTTTTAAAATTTGGTTCATATAAAAGCCTCTCAGTTTAAAATTTAATGTTAGTATTTGCAAAAAGACAAAATATTATAACAAAGAAAAAATACAAATTTTTTTAAGAAAGGATATAATAAATGGGTAAATTAGTATATACAACAGATGGTAAACATGAAAATAAAAGTAAATTTTATAGAATATTAGACAGAATACCTAAATCAAAAATAGATGAAAAAGTGAGATATTTTCAAAGAAATAGTCAAGCTTTTTATAAATTAGCTAAAAAATATTATGAAAAAAATCCAAATGCAACAGAAGAAGAAATAAATGACTATTTTATAGGACTATTTAATAAAAGAGCTGATTTAATATTTAAACTAGTATCAAGTAATAATAAAAATGAAAGAATTACTACTTTTAGAAGTGATATATTATTATATAATACATATATAGAATTATTAGGAAATCCTAAACTTATGAAAAGCATATATGAAAAGTATAAAAATAAAGTGGCAGAATATTCTGAAAAACAAAGAGTAGAGAATAGTAAAGAAAAAATAATAGAATATATTGCATTGTTCACATTGGAAGACATTTCACAGCTTTCAGAATTTTTTGAAGGAGAAAATTATAAATTGGCAATTGCAAACAAAATTCATGTAGGAGATAAGCCAAAAGAAAAATATAAAAGAATATCAAAATTATCTGGTTTTGAACAATTTAAAGAATGTTTAAAATATCAAAAAGAGGAACTGGAAAAAAATGTAAAATCTAGTTGCATTGCATCCTTAAAATATTTAGGACAAGAACTTCAAAATTTTGGTTTACTTGAAGAATATTGCCAAAATCAAAATAGAATGTTTGATTCATTAAGATTAGAAGGATTAGCATATAGTGAAGATGAAGTATCAAAATTTTTTAATGGTAATATACTAGCAAATTATGATATAAATACATTGCTTATATTAAACTCATTTTGGTTGAATAGATATTCAAAAGATCTAGAAAAAATGAATGATGCATATATTGTTGCAACATCATTAAGATTATGGAACAAAATAAAAGAAGCAAAAAGTAATGAAAAAACAGGAAATATTGAAGTCCCAATTGATGAAAACGATTTATATTATGCATTGGAAAAAGCTAGTTTTATAGATATAATGCATAATGCAATGATAAAAAATATAGATCCTGAAAAAGATGGAAAAATTACTGATGAGGAACCTAACAAGGCAGAAGTTGATATGGATAGTCAATTCGAAGAAAATTATAATACATATGGAGATGATTATCATAAACATTATAAAGAAAAATTGCCAAATGATTATTACCAAAATGATTATGTTAAAGATACTTTGAAGTCAAATGCTTTAAAGGTTCTAAAACAAAATATATATAGATTTAAAAATATGAGTATAATTGCAATTTTATCTAGTTTATACAGTAGCAATATATCAGAAAATTGGGGAATAATTTTAAATGACAAAACAAATAAAGACCCCCAAAAAATTTTACTAGGGGTAGATATAAAAGGATTAAATATGCCATTAAGATTGCATGTAGATAAAGAAAGTATTTTAGAATTTATAACTGAAAGCCAAAATACAGAATTAATTCCAGTATATGAAGGCATAGAAGATTTTGAGGTAGTTGGAAAATATATATCAACACAAGTACTAATGCCAATAGGCAAAAAACAAAGGACTGGATTGAAAAAGATTATAGAAAAACTAAAAAAACAATCAAATATATTTAAACAACCTTTTGTGAATCACATTGAATCTCTATGTTCAAAATCTTTAGCATTACCACGTCATTTAATGAAAGAAAACTATAAAGTTTTGAAAGATGGAAATGTAAAAAGGGTGTTAGAAAAACCGCCTACAAAATACTATAATTTACGAACACAAGAAATTTTTATAAAAAACAAAAATGGGGAATTAGAACCAGAAGGTGATGGAAGATAAAATATAAAATACTTTAATAATAATATATTTCAAAATTTACATAATTTCATATTATATATAAATATATTATGAAAGGAGGATAATTTTGGAAGTAAAAAATAAAAAAATAGGTTTTGTTTTAACTGGTTCTTTTTGTACTTTTAAAAAAGTAATACCAATTATAAAAGAATTGAAAAATAAAAAAGCAGAAATAGTACCAATAATGTCATTTAATGGTTATAATATGGATACAAAATTTGGCAAAGCTCAAGACTTTATAAATGAAATTGAAGAAATAACTAAAAGAAAAATAATACATTCTATTGAAGGAGCAGAACCAATTGGACCTAAAAGAATGACAGATATTATGATAGTAGCACCATGTTCAGGAAATACAATTTCAAAACTTGCATATGACATTATTGATACTCCAGCTGTTATGGCTGTAAAATCACATTTAAGAAATGGGTTACCAGTTGTAATTGCTATATCTACTAATAATGGATTAAGTGGAAATGCAGAAAATATAGGAAAATTATTGAATAGAAGAAATTATTTTTTTGTACCATTTAGGCAAGATAATCCAATAACCAAACCAAGATCAATTGTATTTGATAGTAATTATATAATTAAAACAACAGAGTTAGCTTTAGAGAATGAACAGATTCAGCCAATAATGCTATAGTTTGACATTTGAACATTTATTTGTTAAAATACTCCATGAAAACATAAGAAAATAGCAATTATATTATGGAGGAGATTTTTTTGAAAAACAATATATACAAAATATGTACTTATTTTATAATTTATAGTATAGCAGGTTTTATAATAGAAACAATATTTGGAATAGTAACCACAGGGTTATTTGAATCAAGAAAAAGTTTTTTATATGGACCATTTTGTGGCATATATGGTGTGGGAGCAGTAGCAATTATAGTATTTTCTAAATATTTTAATAAAAACAATTTCACATTGTTTTTAGGCGGATATGTAATTGGAACAGTAACAGAATATATGATAAGCTATTTAGTAGAAACATTTTTGCATACACAATGGTGGAACTATACAGGCAGAATATTAAATATAAATGGAAGAGTATGTTTATTATATTCTATATTTTGGGGAATATTAACAGTTTTTTTAGTAAAAAAAGTAAATCCATATATAGATAAAATAATAAAAAAAGCAATTGAAAAATGCGGAACAAAAGCATTTAAAATTATAATTTTATCAATATCTATATTTTTAATAATAGATATTTTATTAACATGTTATGCACAAAATCAGTTTATAACTAGAATGGTAGTTGAGCATAATATAGAAGTAGAAAACTTTGAAAAAAGGCTTTCAGAATATGATAAAACAAAACAAAATGAAAAACTTTCTAATATAATAGAAAAATATTGGAACAATACAAAAATGATAAAAGCATTTCCAAATATGAAAATAGAAGATAAAAATAATAAAACCATATATATGGACAGTTTATTGCCAGATATACAGTCTTATTATATAAAAGTATTTACTCGTTAGCTAAAGGATTTCTATTAACAGCATCTCTAACTTGATCATTACTTACATGTGTATATATTTCTGTAGTAGAAATACTTTCATGTCCGAGTAATTCTTGAAGAGCTCTTATATCAACTTGCCCATATTGATACATTAAAGTTGCAGCAGTGTGTCTTAGTTTATGAACAGAATATTTTCTGTTATCTAAGCCTGCTGTATTTAATTGTTTATCAACAATAGATTCAACAGTTCTATTACTAATACGTGTTTTTCTTTCACTTAAAAAAAGAGCTTTCTCAGAAAATTTTTTATCATGTTTAATTCCTTCTTTTGGTCTTACTTCTAAATACTCATATATAGCTTTCATACAAGCTTTATTTAGGTATATTGTTCTTTCTTTATTTCCTTTACCTATAACATTAAGTTTACATTCGTTAAAATCGATGTCTTGAATATTTATTCCAACCAATTCAGATAAACGCATTCCACAATTTAAAAATAGAGTTATTATTGCAAAATTTCTTTTATAATTTCTGTCATCTTCATTAGCAGTAGCTTCTAATAGTTTTCGACTATCATCAAGAGATAGGTATTTAGGTAGTCTTTTATCTAATTTTGGTGTTTCTAAGTCTTGTGCTGGATTAGTATCAATTAATTTGGCTTTTCTAGACATATAATTAAAAAATATTCTAATTGATGAAACCTTTCTTGCTCTTGTTGTTGATTTACTATGAAATTCACTTGTCATGTAAGCTAAAAAAGCATGAATGTCATCTAATTGAATTTTTTTGATTGTATCTATTGTTAAATCATTTATTTTTATATTTTTTATATCTGTTTCATTTGTTAAATTAAAATGAAATTTTATAAACTTTAAAAACATTGATAAATCATAGTTATATTCTTTTACACTATTAGGTGATTTGTTTAAAATTGTTATAG